>NZ_JAPIYN010000011.1:64228-177697 GCF_035617725.1 Mycobacterium sp. 94-17 | reverse complement strand
ACACAATCTCGGCGGCATGAGGCGTCGGCACAACCCAGTTTAACAACTACATTGCAATTAATGACTCAGGACACTAGCGGCGATTGACGAACGCGACCACCGCGTCGCTGAACGCGTCGTTGTCGTCGCCGGCCGCGGTGTGCCCGGCGTTGGACAGCTCGACGAACTCGGCGCGCGGCACGGTGGCCAGGAAATGCCGAACGCCCTCTGGGCTCACCACATCGGACAGCTTGCCGCGGATCAGCAGGACGGGGATCGTCAGGCTCTTGGCGGCCTGCTCGAAGCTCTCGGTGCGCAGTTCGGGATCGTCACCGGGCTTGGTCATGAACGCGGGGTCCCAGTGCCAATACCAGCGGCCGTCGCGCAGGCGCAGGTTCTTCTTCAGCCCCTCGGGGCTGCGCGGCTTGCTTCGGTAGGGCAGGTAGGCGGCGACGGCGTCGGCGGCCTGTTCGAGCGAGTCGAAGCCGTCGAGGCCGCTGAACATGAAGTCGCGGATTCGCGCGCTGCCGCCCTTTTCGAATCGGGGGACCACGTCGACGAGCACCAACCGGGTCACCTTAGCGGGACCGGCCCGGTGCGCGGCGAGGATGCCGGTCAGCCCGCCCATGCTGGCGCCGATGATCGTCACGGGCCGGCCGATGGCTTCGAGCACCCGCAGGACGTCGCCCGTCAGCGTCTCGATCTCGTAGTCGGCGTCGGGGGAGCGTGCGCTGTCTCCGTGTCCCCGCGAATCCAGTGCCACCACATGCAGACCCTCATCGGCCAGCGTCTGACCGGTGTTCTTCCAGGAAAACCGGTTCTGGCCGCCGCCGTGCAGCATCAGGATGCTCGGGCGCCCGGCACCGTCAGAGGCGCGGTTCCACTCGTCGGCGACCAGGGTGATCCCGTCGACGCCGGCAAACTCAACCGTCTCGGGGGTGCTGCTGACGGTGCTCATGCGATCTGACGTTACATAGGCCGGTTAAGCACTGTCCCGCGGGTGGACGCAGCGGTGAGTTTTCGTCCGTCGAGGGGTCAGTCAAGGGCAGAGACCAACAAGCCACCAAGGAGGCACCGGACATGCCATCGATCACCCCGTCGTTGTGGTTCGACGACAACCTGGCGGACGCCGCGAAGTTCTACACCTCGGTGTTTCCCAACTCCCACATCGAGGGCCTGAACCAGACCACCGACGCCGGACCGGGCGAACCCGGTACGGTCCTGTCCGGCAGCTTCGTGCTCGACGGCGCCCGGTTCATCGGGATCAATGGCGGACCTCACTTCCACTTCACCGAAGCGGTGTCCTTCACGATCCACTGCAAGGACCAGGACGAGGTCGACTACTACTGGGACCGGCTGGCCGACGGCGGCGAGGAATCGCAATGCGGCTGGCTCAAAGATCGTTTCGGGTTGAGCTGGCAAATCGTCCCGGACCGGCTGTACGAACTGATCGGCGATCCCGATCGCTCGCGGGCCGCGGCGGCGACCAACGCGATGTATGGCATGCGCAAGATCATCATCGCCGATCTGGAACGAGCCGCCACGGCAGCGAAGTGAAAACCCCTGGTGCAGTGACGGTTTGACCCTATATCCACCAGGGTCGGTGCGTCGCGGGGCGCCACGGGCTAGGTTGATCACATGGCTGAACCGGGCTGGATCGATGCGACCGGCTCTGCGGGGGACCTCAAGGCCCTCACCTGGGGGCCGGACGGCGGTCCCATCGCGCTCTGCCTCCACGGTTTTCCCGACACGCCGTACGGCTGGCGCAAGATCGCTCCCCGGCTCGCCGAGGCGGGGTGGCGGGTGGTCGCGCCGTTCATGCGCGGATACGCGCCGTCGTCGATCCCGGTCGACGGCGGCTATCAGGTGGGCGCGTTGATGGACGACGCCCTGCGCGTGCGTTCGGCCGCGGGCGGCACCGAGCACGACGTGATCATCGGCCACGACTGGGGCGCGATCGCCGGCACCGGCCTGGCCGCCATGCCGGACAGTCCCTTCACCAAGGCGGTCATCATGTCGGTGCCGCCGTCGGCGGCGTTTCGGCCGCGCGGCGGCGCCGTGGCCGATCGAGGCAGGCTGGCCGCCCATCTCGCGCGACAGATGTTTCGCAGCTGGTACATCATGTACTTCCAATTGCCTTGGCTACCTGAGCGTTCCGCGTCCTGGGTATTGCCGCTGCTGTGGCGGCGGTGGTCGCCCGGCTATCGCGCCGACGAGGACTTGCGACATGTCGACGCCGCGATCGGGGCGCCGGCGAGCTGGCGCGCGGCGCTCGGACCGTACCGTGCCACCGTCCGCAACACCCGGCCGTCGCCGCGGTATGCCGAGCTGAACCAGTTCTGGACCGAAGCGCCCCTGCTGCCGTCGCTGTACCTGCACGGTCGCGACGACGGTTGCATGACACCGGCTTTCGCGCGCTGGGCCGAAAGGGTGCTGCCCGCGGGCAGCGAGGTCGGCATCGTCGAGCACGCCGGCCACTTCCTGCAACTCGAGCAGCCCGACAAGGTCGCCGACCTGGTGCTCGGATTCATCGGCTCACCCGGCTGACATGGCGGCGGGGCGGATGGCCGCCGTCGACGCGCAGTTCTACTGGATGTCGGCGAAGATCCCCAACGACGAGTTCCTGCTGTACGCGTTCGAGGGCGAGCCGGCCGATTACCCGCGTGCCGTCGAGCAACTCTGCGCGCGGGCCAACGCCGAGCCCGCACTGACGATGCGGGTGTGCGATCGCAGCCGGGTGCGCTACCCGCGCTGGGTGCCGGTGGCCGTCACCCGCGATCAGGTGGCCCGCCACGACCTCGCCGACCAGAGCTGGGACGGTGTGCTGGCGGCAGTCGCCGGCCTGGCGGACGACCAACTGGACATTCGCCGGATGGCCTGGCGGCTGCACGTCTTCACCCCGGTGCGCGGCATCCCCGGCGCCACCGCTCCCGGCGCCGTCGCCGTCCTGCAGGTCGCGCACGCACTGGCCGACGGCGCCCGCTCCGCGGCGATGGCGGCCTGGCTGTTCGGCCGGCCCGAGCCGGTGCCCGCGGTGCGCGCCCCACGGGCCGGCTTTCTGCCCTGGCAAGCCGCGCAGGCGGCCCGCGCTCATCGCCGGCTGGAGCGCGACATCCGCGGCGGCGTGCTGGCGCCCGGCGCGGGGTCGCGCCCGCTGTTGCCGACGAATGCGCGTCCCGAGGGCGCCCGCGCGGTGCGGACGCTGGTGCGGCACCGCTCCGAATTGCCGGGTCCGACGGTTACCGTGAGTGTGCTCAGCGCTGTATCCCGGGCGCTGTCCAATCTGCTCGGTGGACAATGTGATTCGCTGGGAGCCGAGGTGCCGATGGCAAAGATCGGCACTCCGCGGGCACACAACCACTTCGGCAACATCGTGGTGGGGCTATACCCCAACTTGGAGCCGCACGCGCGCGCCGCGCGCATCGCCGCCGACCTTGCCAACGGCCGGCGCCGGTTCGGCCACCCGGCGACTCGGGCCGCCGACCGCGCTTTCGCGGCGGTGCCGGCCGTGCTGTTGCGTTGGGGCATAGCACAATTCGATGCACAGGAGCGAGGGACGCAGGTATCCGGCAACACCGTGGTGTCCAGCGTCAACCGAGGGGCGGCCGATCTGAGCTTCGGCGGCGCCCGGGTGGTGCTCACGTCGGGGTACCCTGCGCTGTCACCGATGATGGGCCTGACGCATGGGGTGCACGGCATCGGAGACACCATCGCCATCAGCGTGCACGCGGCGGCCTCGGCCCTGCCCGATGTGGACGCCTACCTGGAACTGCTCGGCGCGGCCCTCTGACTACTGCCCATCGCCGGACCTGGCCGCTTCCTCGCGGGTCAGCCCGACGGCGACGATCAGCTCTTCGTGCAGCTCGAACCACACCGTGTGGTAGGAGTCGATCAACGGCCGGGTCAGCCAGGTGGTGTCGGCCGCCTTCACTTTGTCCAGTGCCGCAGCCAGTTTCGCCGCGTAGGCGCTCAGCCGTGGCAGATGCGCCGCGGCCGCCTCGATGATCGGTATCACGCGGGCGTGCACACCGTCGAGGCGCGCTAACACCGCGGCGTCGTAGTCGGCGTCGTCGTGGGCGTTCGGGACGCCGTCCGGTCCGCCCTTGAGCTGCCAATCCGTCACCAGGTGTTTGAAATCGGCGTTGACGACGCTGAAGTCGTCGTAGGCGGCGGCCATCGCGGCCGAATCGATGCCCTCGCGCTCTTCGGTGAGCATCACCGCGAGCCTGCCGGCGCCGCTGCCGGTGATCCGCAGTGTCGCGCTTCCGCTCAGCATTCCCTCCGCGGTCAACCGCTCGATGATGGGGACGACGTCGCCGAGGTCCGCACCCAGCGTCGCGGCGAGATCGGCCGGGCTCACCCGGCCTTTGAGCCGAACCGCTTGCAGCACCGCCAATTCGGTCATGGTTCGCGTTCCCCGGCCAGGCGCAGGGCGGTCAGCATCACGGCCAACGGCGTCTCCGAGACGACGTCGGCGTGCCCGCTGTCCAGCATCGTGCGCACGGCGGCCTCGGAGCCGTCGTCCAAGCGGGGGTGCTCGCCCGCAGCGTGTGCGCGCAGCGGGCTGATCCGCCGTGCGATGTCGGCGAGCTCGCGCAGTTCCGGCGTATCGTCTTCGGACCACGCGGACAGGCTCAAATCGCCCTCGCGCACTTCGCCTTCGGCACCGTCGACGGTGATGTGCCTACCGGCCAGGACCGCCGCAACCCCGGGACCGCAGCCCACCACGGCCACCCTGCCCAGTTCGCGGCTGACCACCGCCGCATGGCTGGTGGCGCCGCCGACCTCGGTGACGATGCCCTGCGCGGCCAGCATGCCCGACACGTCCTCCGGGCGGGTGTGATCGCGGACCAGGATCACCCGTTCACCCCGATCGGCGGCGCGCAGCGCCTCGTCGACATCGGTGTACGCCTTGCCCGTTGCCACGCCCGGGCACGCCGGCAGTCCCTTGGCTAAAAGCGGTGCCGTCAAACGCGTTTCGGGCTGCAGCGCGGGTTGCAGGAGGGTCTGGACGTGTGCGGGCGTCACCCGTCGTAACGTCTCCGCGTCATCGATGAGTCCTTCGTGTCGCAGCTGCAGGGCCGAGCGCACCGCCGCCTGCGCCGATCGTTCCGCCGCCCGCGTCTGCAATAGCCACAGCCGGCCGTTCTCCACGGTGAACTCGATCTCCTGGATGTCGGAGTCGAGCCGTTCCAGGCTGCGGGCGGCATCGATCAGTTGGTCGTAGACGGCCGGCTGTTCGTCACGCAGCGCGGCGATGGGTTCGACGTCGACCGATCCCGACACCACGTCGTCGCCCTGACCGCCGGGTAGCCATTCACCGAACGGCTCGTTGTCGCCGGTGATCGGATTGCGGGAAAAGAACGCCCCGGCACCGGAATTGGCGCCGTGGTTGCCGAATGCCATCGCCTGCACGATCACGGCGGTGCCGTGCTTGTCGTCCAACCCGTAGTGCGCGCGGTAGGCGATGGCGCGCGGTGAGTTCCACGAAGCGAACACCGCCTCGATGCCGGCCCGCAATTGGGCGTACGGGTCCAACGGAATCGAGTCTTGTTCGCGAACCCCGACGATGCGCCGGTACATGTCCGAGAACCGCCGCCTGGTGTCACGGGCGAACGCGTGGCCGACGGCCGCCGCCAGCGCCTCCTCGACGTCGTCGTCGATTCCGAGGTCCAGGATGGTGTCCATCATGCCGGGCATCGACTGGGTGGCCCCGGAGCGTACGCTGACCAGCAGGGGATGCGGCCCCCGCCCGAACGTGCGCGAAGTCTGTGCCTCCAGCCAGCCGATCCGGTCGAGTACGTCGTCCCAGACGGCGTCCAAGGCGGCCACGGGATCGGCCAGATACCGCACGCCCACCGCGGTGGTGATGCAGAACGCGGGCGGAACCGGCAGGTTGTGCCTGCGCATCACCTCGATGCCGTGACCCTTGTTGCCCAGCAGTTCGCGCGGGTGACTCGATGTGCCGTCCAGCAACACCACGGAGTGCTCGGAAGGCGCAGACCCAAGGCCGCTTGACGCATAGCGGTGGGCGCCGCTACCTCGTGCGGTGCCAGCCGTGGTGCACCCCCTTTGCGCTGTGATAGCTGATCGGGCCGACGTCGGAACGCCCGTAATATTCCCACACGGACCAGCGGAAAAGACGACGTAGCTGCTCGGTGGCTCTTGTGGTGCCACCCGGCCCATGATCTAGGTTTACAGTCATGACTTCATATGACACGTTCCATGACGTTGGAGTGCTGATCCTGCGGCTGGTATTGGGCGTGACGCTGGCCGCGCACGGCTACAACAAGTTCTTCGGCGGCGGCCGCATCCCGGGCACCGCGCGCTGGTTCGAGAGCATCGGCATGAAGCCCGGCAAATTTCACGCCACCGTGGCGGCGAGCACGGAACTTGCCGCCGGTCTGGGCCTGGCCGCGGGGTTGCTCACCCCGATCCCGGCGGCAGGCTTCGTCTCGCTGATGCTGGTCGCGGCGTGGACGGTGCACCGCGCCAACGGCTTCTTCATCGTCAAGGAGGGTTGGGAATACAACCTGGTGCTGGCGGTCAGCGCCGTGGCCGTGGCGACACTGGGCGCGGGCAAGTTCAGCCTCGATTACCTTGTCTTCGGGAAGAACTGGATGGACGGCTGGCACGGGCTGGTGATCTCGGTGGTGCTCGGCCTGGCCGGGGCCATCGGTCAGCTGGCGATCTTCTACCGCCCGCCGGCCAAGCAAGCCGGGTAACTACGCGACCGCCGCGGTCTCGGCTGCGGCCACCTCTGCCGCGGCGCGTTCGCCCGAGCGGATCGCGCCGTCGACCCACCCGCACATGACGGTCGAGCTTTCGGTACCGGCCCAATGGATGCGCCCACAGGGTTCGCGCAGGGTGTAGCCGAATTCGGTCAGCACGCCGGTGGGGGCGTGGCCGATCATTCCGCCGCCGGAATAGCGGTCCAGCGTCCAGTTCTGTTCGTGGAATTCCAGTGGCGCTTTGGCTTTGGCGCCGAACCGGTCGACAAGTTCGCCGATGATTACCGCCTTGCGCTCGGCCTCGTCGAGGCTCGTCAGCCGCCGCGCCGCGGGGCCCTCGGTGATGACGCACATGATGCCCGGGTTCCCGGTGTCCGTGCAGGCGTCGATGGTCAGCGTGGCCGGGGAGTTCGGCGCGGCGGACTGGCCGGACAGTCCGTCGGCGCGCCAGAACGGCTCGTCGTAAATGATCGAGGTCTTGATGACCGCACCGCTTGGCATGCGCTGGTGCAGCAAGGCTCGGTCCACGGGCAGCATCGGTTCGTAATGGATCGAGGTGGCGATCGCCAACGGGATTGCGACAATGACTCGGCGCGCCCGCACGGTCAGGTCGGCCGCGTCGATTGTCACACCGTCGGTATCCTGAGTGATCTGCCGGACCGGCTGCGAAAGGTGCAGCGCCGCACCCAATTCGGCCACAATCGGGCGGTGCAGCGCCGCCATCCCGCCGACCGGGCGGGCATCCTGAGAGCCGCCCTTGCCCGAAATCGCGAAGGTGAGTCCGCCCGCGGAGGCGGTCTGAAGCAGCCCCCAGAGCAACGAGGTTTCCGACCCCGCCGAGGTATAGAGGCCGGCGAAGGCCATCTCCAGCATCTCGGCCGCCGCTCTGGACATGGTTTTCTTGCGGATCCACTCTCCGATGCTGATTCGGTCCCACACCTGGGCTTTCTTTGCGTCCCAAGGGGCTTCGCGCGGAATCTCTTTGCACATCTTCTCGATGGCGGCCAAACCGAGCCCAAGGTTGGCGACCGCCCACGGACTCACCGTCCACGGGATGGTGCCCCCATAGCGGTGTTTTCTGCCACCGAGGATCATCATGGCGTCGCCGTCGTTGTGCTGCTTGTATTCCGGCACGCCGAACTCGTTCATCAGCGCGTGAATTCGATCCTGGCCCGGACCGATCCACGCGCCGCCGCGATCGATCCACGTCCCGTCGGCGTGGGTCTCGGTGAAGGTGCGGCCGCCGACCCGATCACGCGCCTCCAGCAAGCCGACCGAATGGCCGGCTCGTTTGAGTCGCAAAGCGGCTGTCAGGCCGGCGAATCCAGCTCCGACCACGCAATAATCAACCTCGGACACTGCTGGCTCCTCGACCTCGTCGACCCCCCAGCAGCAAAGTACACCGACGGGGGTGTCGGCGGTGGCCGGTTAACGCGGATTTCCGCCCCGCTTGTGTGCCCGGCCAGCCTGTGGTTGGTAGCGCAGGCGTGCAATACATTGGTGCACAACCTGACCCGCCAACCACCGCTATGCGGGCCCGCCGTGCTGCCACACCAGAGTATGCGGCCCAGTGGTGGTGGGATTGCACCACATCGGTCTGTCGTTGACGTCGCGCGCGATCGCATGCAACACGGTGCACTCGTCACCGGGCGTGGGTGAATCGGCGCGGCCTTCGACGGCCGATGCGATCGCGACCGCGGCGGCAGCCACCGCCAATACCAGCGACCGAGACCTACTCATGATCAGCAACGGTATCGACGTGAAAGACGCCGGCAAAGGTTTATTTGCCCACGGTTGTAGTACGCACCCCGAGAACGGGTTCTAGTCTTTTACACCATGGGATTTCTGAAGCCTGAGCTGCCGCAGCTCGACATGGCCGAATGGAACAAAGGCACCCGTAGCGACAAGATCCGGCCAATGGCCAGGCACTGGGCCGAGGTGGGCTTCGGCACGCCGGTCGTGCTCCATCTGTTCTATGTCGTCAAGATCCTGCTCTACATTCTGGGCGCGTGGCTGTTCGCGTCCGCCACCGACGGCCTCGGCGGGTTCACGCGCGTCGCATCGTGGTGGTCGGAGCCGATCGTGTTCGAGAAGGTCGTGCTCTACACGATGCTCTTCGAGGTGATCGGGCTCGGTTGTGGCTTCGGGCCGTTGAACAACCGGTTCTTCCCGCCCATGGGCTCGATCCTGTACTGGATGCGCTTCGGCACCATCCGTCTGCCACCGTGGCCGGATCGGGTCCCGCTGACCAAGGGCACCAAGCGCAAACCGGTCGACGTCGCGCTGTACGGGCTCTTCCTTCTGATGACGCTGGCGACGCTGTTCTCCGACGGCACCGGACCGATAGCCGAATTGGGCACCACGGTCGGGCTGATACCCGCCTGGAAGATCGTGTTGATCCTGGGGCTGCTGGCGGTGGTCGCGCTGCGCGACAAGGTGATCTTCCTGGCCGCGCGTGGTGAGGTGTACGCGACCATGACGGTGACGTTCCTTTTCGCCGGGCCGGACATGATCGTCGGGTCCAAGGTGGTGTTCTTGGTGATCTGGATGGGCGCCGCGACGTCAAAGCTGAACAAGCACTTCCCGTTCGTGATCTCCACGATGATGTCCAACAACCCGCTGGTGCGGCCCCGCTGGCTGAAACGGCGCTTCTTCGAGCACTTCCCGGACGACCTGCGGCCCGGACGGCCGGCGCGGTGGCTGGCGCACCTGAGCACCGCCATCGAAATGTTGGTGCCGCTACCGCTGTTCTTCTGTCACGGCGGATGGCCCGTCACGATCGCGGCCATCGCGATGGTCTGTTTCCACCTGGGGATCCTGGTCTCGATTCCGATGGGCGTCCCGCTGGAATGGAACGTCTTCATGATCTTCGGTGTGCTGTCGTTGTTCGTCGCGCACACCCACATCGGGCTGCGCGACGTCAGGCACCCCGTGGTGGTCGCGGTCCTCTTCGTCGTCGTCGCGGGAATCGTCGTGCTGGGCAACGTGTTTCCGCGCAAGATCTCGTTCCTGCCGGGAATGCGTTACTACGCCGGGAACTGGGACACCACATTGTGGTGCATCAAGCCCTCGGCCAACGACAAGATCAGCAGGGGCATCGTGGCGATCGCCAGCATGCCGCAGGCCCAGCTGGAGCGGTTCTACGGCAGCCCGGAGGCGGCCCAAATTCCGGTCTACATGGGATATGCGTTCCGCGGCTTCAACACTCACGGGCGGGCGCTGTTCACGCTGGCACACCGCGCCATGGCCGGGCAGAACGAGGACGACTACGTCATCACCGACGGCGAGCGGATCTGCAGCACCGCCATCGGCTGGAACTTCGGCGACGGCCACATGCACAACGAGCAACTGATCGCCGCCCTGCAGCAGCGCTGCCACTTCCAACCGGGCGAGGTCCGCGTGGTTCTGCTCGACGCGCAACCTATTCACAAGCAGACGCAGGCATACCGGTTGGTCGACGCGGCGACGGGCGAATTCGAACGCGGTATCGTGCGCGTCGCCGACATGGTCGTCCGCCAACCGTGGGCCGACGACGTCCCCGTTGAGGTGCTGTCGCAAGAAGGGGCCACGCCAGCGTGACGCTCGGCGCCGAGCGCCACGCTGGCGTGACGTTCGCGGCTAGACCCCGGCGCGGACCTCCTGCGCGGCGGCAACCATGTTCTGCAGCGACGCGGTCACCTCGTCGGTCTTGCGCGTCTTCAGACCGCAGTCGGGGTTGACCCACAACCGCTCGGCGGGAACCGCCCGTAGCGCGTCGCGCAGCGAGGCGGCCATCTCGTCGGCGCTGGGCACCCGCGGTGAGTGGATGTCGTAGACGCCCGGTCCGACGCTGTTGGAGAAGCCGATCGAGTTGAGGTCGTCCAGCACCTCCATGTGCGAGCGGGCCGCCTCGATCGACGTGACATCGGCGTCCAGGTCCGCGATCGCGCCGATCACCTCACCGAACTCCGAGTAGCACAGGTGAGTGTGGATCTGGGTCGAGTCCGCGACACCGGAGGTGGCCAACCGGAACGCGCCGACCGCCCACTGCAGGTACTCGTCCTGATCGGCACGGCGCAGCGGCAGCAGCTCGCGCAGCGCGGGCTCGTCGACCTGGATGATCGAGATCCCGGCATCCTGCAGGTCCACGGTCTCATCGCGAATGGCCAGCGCCACCTGGTTGGCGGTGTCGGCCAGCGGCTGATCGTCGCGGACGAACGACCATGCCAGGATCGTCACCGGGCCGGTCAGCATGCCCTTCACCGGCTTGTCGGTCAGCGACTGCGCGTACTTGGCCCACTCCACCGTCATTGGGTGCTGGCGAATCACGTCACCGTAGAGCACCGGCGGTCGCACGCAGCGGCTGCCGTAGGACTGCACCCAGCCGTTCTTGGTGGCGAAGAAGCCGTCCAGCTGCTCGGCGAAGTACTGCACCATGTCGTTGCGCTCCGGCTCGCCGTGCACCAGCACGTCGATGCCGAGGTTTTCCTGCAACGTGATGACGTCGGCGATTTCCTGTTTCATCCGACGGTCGTACTCGGCCTCGTCAATCTCGCCGGCGACCAGCGCGGCGCGGGCCTTGCGGATCTCGACGGTCTGCGGGAAAGAGCCGATCGTGGTGGTCGGCAGCGGCGGCAGGTGCAGCCGCTCGTCCTGGCTCGCGCGGCGCCGGCCCGGGTCACCGCGGCGCGAACCCGACTTGACGATCTCGGCAATCCGGGCGCGGACCTCGTCGTTGTGCAGCCGCGGATCCTTCTTGCGGGAGGCGACGGCAGCGTTGGATGCCTCGATCTCTTTGGCGACGGTTTCGCGGCCCTCGTTGAGTGCCCGGGCGAGCGTCACCACCTCGGCAACCTTCTCCTGGCCGAACGCCAGCCAACTGCGCAGCGCGTCGTCGAGGTCGGTCTCCGGTTCCAGCGAGTACGGCACGTGCAGCGTGGAGCACGAGGTCGAGACCGCGACGTTGGCGGCCGAACCCAGCAGGCTCGCCAGCTTGCTCAGCGCCGCCTGCAGGTCGGTGCGCCAGATGTTGCGTCCGTCGACGACGCCGGCGACCAGCGTCTTGCCGGCCAGCTCGGGCACTGCCGCGATGGCGGTGCCGGCGCCGTAGACCAGGTCGACGCCGATCGCCTCGACGGGCGTGCGGGCCAGCCCGGCCAGCGATGCGCCCGGGTCACCAAAATAGGTGGCGACATAGATGGCCGGCCGATTGCTGACCGAGCCCAGCTTGTTGTAGACCGCCTCGGCCAGCGCCGGCGCGTCGGGAGAGATGTCGGTGACCAACGCCGGCTCGTCGATCTGCACCCACTGCGCGCCTCCAACGGACGGGTCGGCGAGCAGCGACAGCAGCTCGGTGTAGATGGGGACCAGTTCCTCGAGCCGCCCGATCGGCGCGCCGCCCCCGTCGACACCCTTGGAGAGCAACAGGAACGTGACCGGACCGATGATCACCGGGCGGGCCGGAACACCCTGTCCAAGTGCCTCTTTCAGCTCGGATAGCACCTTGTCCGGGTTCAGCGAGAACGTGGTCGAGGGCCCGATCTCGGGGACGATGTAGTGGTAGTTGGTGTCAAACCACTTGGTCATCTCCAGCGGCGCGACGTCGGCGTTGCCGCGCGCGGCGGCGAAGTAGCGGTCCAGGTCGTCGGCGACCTGCGCCGCCCGCGCCGGAAGGGCGCCGAGCATGACCGCGGTGTCGAGCACCTGGTCGTAGTAGGAGAAGGTGTTCACCGGCACCGAGTCCAGCCCGGCGTCGGCCAGGCCCTTCCAGGTGTCCCGGCGCAACGTGGCGGCGACGTTTTCCAGATCGGCACGGCTGGTGCGCCCGGCCCAATAGCCCTCGGTGGCGCGTTTGAGTTCGCGACGCGGGCCGATCCGGGGCGAGCCGGTAACGGTTGCGGTGAATGGTTGAGCGGTCACTTGCGGTCCTTCAATCGAGTGTGTAGTCACCACCCGCGGACGCGCAGCCGATCCCGTCGCGGCGGCAACATGCGAAATGCATTAACCGCAACGGCTCCGGCCAAACGCCCATTCCACGAGGCGATGAGCCGCCGGACGCGGCGCGCCCGGCACAACTGGCAGGTCTTCGGACTCGCAGGCGCGCACCCCGAGGTGCTCCTAGTGGCCGTCGCTTCCCGGCCCCGAAAGGTCAGTGCTGTGTGACGGCGGTCGTTCCTGCATACCGCTGCGGGACAGTCCCGGATTCTCACCGGGTTCCCTCTTCGCGAGGCTGGTGGCCTCGCTCGACGCCGGCGCCACGGTTGCGGCGACGGCAGACCAGCTGCGAAGCGCAGCTTACCCCCGACCCGGACTGCCCTGGTGGTCGTGGACCGCACCGACTGCAGGATTGGCGCGCCCGGCGACCAATTCAGGGCCGCTCCGTCAATCTCTGATGAAGCGCCTTGAGAACTCGAAGGGTCGCGTCCACGTCGCAAGACGGTATGCCGGCGAAGCCTTCGGCCTGGGATCGGTCGATGAGGGTCTTGGCCTTGGCCAGCAGGTGGCTGCCCGCCGTGGTGAGGGTTAGTCGGTTCTGGCGGCGGGAGTGCGCCGACACGTCGACCTGAACCCAGCCCTTTCGGCGGGCGATGTCGACGTGTCGGCTGACCGCGCTCTTGGCGATGCCGAGCCGGTCGGCGATTGCCTGCTGAGAGGCCATCTCGTCACCCATCTCGATCAGTCGCAACAACAGGAATTGGCGCAGGCTGATGCCCAGCTCTCGTCGGAACATCGCGTCGCCGCCCTTGTCCAACAGCGCCGCGACCCGGTGGACGTAGTAGCCGAACTCGCTGTGGGGTTCGGTCGTCTGCGGCATTCCCGCAGCATAACGGAAAGTTCGCTAAAGAACTGTTCAAATGTGAACTATGCGCGTAGGCTGCGGAATGGCTTCATATACGAGAGGACATCGCCGTGATCGGTCAGACCTGCCGTACCGCCCGCAACGGTGACGTGACGTTGGCGTATGAGGTGTTCGGACCGGGTGGCGGTGCGCCGCTGCTCCTGCTGATGGGTGTCGGCATGCAGATGCTGCTGTGGCACGACGACTTCTGCCGGGAGTTGGTGGCCCGCGGATTCCAGGTGGCGCGGATGGACAACCGTGACGTCGGGCTCTCCACCCACCTGACGGACCTCGGGGAGCCGAGCCTGTTCCACATGATCGCGCGGCCGCGCGCCGCGGCCCGCTATTCACTGGGCGACATGGCCCGTGACGCGGTCGCGGTCGTCGACGATCTCGGCTGGTCGTCGGTCAATGTCGTGGGCGGGTCCCTGGGCGGCATGATCGCCCAGACCATGGCCATCGAGCATCGCGGCCGGGTCCGCTCACTCACTTCGCTGGCGTCCGCCCCGTCCGCGCGGATCGGGCGGGCCCGCATCGGGTTGAGCATCAAGGTCGCCCGGTTGCTGCAGCGCCCCGTGCACTCGGCCGCTGAGGCGGGGCAACAGCTGATCGACCTGTACGACGTGATCGGCACCGCGCCCGGGAACTACCCGACGGACACCGCATGGCTCGCCGAGGTGGGCGCGGAGAGCTTTCGACGCGCCTACGATCCCGCCGGCAAGCTTCGGCAGCAGGCAGCCATGCTCGCCGCCGACGATCGAACCGCGGCCTTGGCGACCCTGCGGCTGCCGTCGCTGATCATCCACGGCACCGCGGATCCCATGATCCGTCCCGCGGGCGGTCGGGCAACCGCGAAGGCCATTCCCGGCGCGAGGCTGCTGCTGCTCGACGGGGTAGGGCACGGGGCATTCCCACGAGCCGTGTGGCCCAACATGATCGACGGGATTCGCGCTGTCGCGCGTTGATCCAATTACCCGGTTGCCAAGGCTTCGGCGATCGGAGTGTCGCCGTTGTTGAAGTCGATGGTCCGCCGGATGGTCGAGCTGTCGGCCAGCGCGGCCGCGGCGACGAGCGCGACGTCCGCGCGCGAGACTTCACCCTTTGCCCGGCCGATCGCAATGCGCCCCGTCCCAGGCTCCAGCGTCAGCCGACCCGGCCCCAGCACCGTCCAGTCCAGGTCGCTGCCGCGCAGGTGGGCGTCCGCGGCGGACTTGGCCTGCGCGTAGGGAAAGAACGAATCATCTTGCGGCACCCCGTGATCAGGACCGGCTCCGAAATAGGACACCATCACGAAACGGTGCACGCCCGCCTGCGCGGCCGCGTCGATCACCCGGATCGCCGCGTCCCGGTCGACGGCGTACGTGCGCGCGGGGTCGCCGCCGCCCGCCCCGGCGGAGAAGACGACCGCGTCGTGCCCGGCCAGCAGAGCGGCCAGCGCGTCGGTGTCGAGCCGCTCGACGTCGGCCACCAGCGGCTTGGCCCCAGTGGCGGCGACGTCGTCGGCATGGTCGGGATTGCGGAAGACCGAACTCACCTGGTCACCGCGCTCGGTCAGAATTCGGGCCAGCTGCAGGGCGACCTTGCCGTGCCCGCCGATGACGATGACTCGTGCCATGCCCCCGACGGTAGCGCGGCGCGAGCGAATGGCGGCGACCCGCCGCGCCCGGCTACGCCCTTGGCGGCCACCCGCTGCTTGAGATCGCCACTACAACTTGATCTTGCCCATGATCAGATCGATGATCGGCTTGCCCGGCGCGTAGGCGCCGGTCATCGAGGCCATGGTGTGGCCTGAGTCCACCAGCAGAGTGATCCCGCTGACGCCGCAGGCGGCCTCGCTGTTGAGGAACGCCATCACGTCGCCCATCTGCTCCGGGGTGTGCACCTTGGAGCCGGTCTCGTCGCGGTAGTCCTGGGCGAAGCTGAGCCAGAGGTCCGCGTTGGCCTGGGCCAGCGGGGTGTCGGTCGGGCCGGGGCAGATCGCGTTGATGCGAATCCCCTTCTTCGCCAGCGGGTAGCCCTGGTTGGCCACGTAGGTGTTGATCACCTTCTTGCTGGTGCCGTAGTGGTTGATGCCTTCCGCCTCGTGCGCCTGGCACCATGCCTCGGCGGCGGCGAAGTCCGGCGTGGCCAGGAACTCGTTCATCGTTTCGAGGTCGTTCTCCCAGCCCATGCCGGCGACCGACGAGATGAAGCAGATAGCCGAACCGTTGGGCAGCTGGTTCTTCTCCAGCAGCCGGTCGATCAGGTGGCGGTGGCCGATGAAGTTGATCTTCATCAGCTCGATCGTGCCGTCGGCGACCCCGGCGGCGGAAAACACGGCGTGGATGGGGCCCTTGACCTGCTCGAGCGCGGCGTCGATGGATGCGGGGTCGCGCAGGTCGACCTGTACGGATTGAGCCGCGCCGTAGTCCACCGGCGCGTAGTCCAGCACGATGACTTCGGCGCCGAGTTCGGCCGCCGACTTGGCCGCCGCGGCGCCCATACCGGTCGCGCCACCGACAACGAGCGCGCGCTTGCCGTCGTAGCGCAGACGATCCACAATGGTCATGGAAATCCCCTTCTCGGATAATGCCAACGCGGTTCTAATTGCTCAACTGTATGGGTAACAGTTATTTGGTTCAATACCGGGGCGGGTCAGCCGGTCGATCGCGACCTACTTGGCGCGGACGGCGACGCCCCGCAGCACGGTGTCGCGGGCGTGGACCAGGGCCGCACGGGTGCCGATGTCTTGCAGGATGTTCTCCGGTATCCACTGCAGGCCGACGACACAGCGGGACAACATCGCGGTGGACGGTGCGTGCACACCGATTTCTCCCGACCGAATGCCTTTGGAGAGAAGCGTTTTCATCTGTCGCAGCCGTGTGGCGAAGAGCCAGCCGGGGTTGGGCGTGTCCGGGGGCGATTGGCGCATCCAGGCCAGCTGGATCCTGAACTCGTCGGAAAACCGGTCGAGCGCATTGACGTTGACCCAGCTCAACGCGTCCAGCTTTTCGATTGTGGTGGCATCCGAGCGCAGGACGCTCACCCAGCCCGCCTCGACCTTCCTGCCGAAGGATTCCATGATCGATGCCAGGAGTTCGTCCTTGGACCCGATGACGCGATACACCGTACCGGTGCCGAGACCGGCCGCAGCGGCGATGTCCCTGATCGTGGTCACTTCGTATCCCTTGCGGCCGAATTCGGCTCGCGCCACCGCACGAACCGCCGCAACCTTGTCGCTCGGGTCCGCGTCGCTGTCGTCGGACCATGTCGCGATGACGTCGGCGGCGGCGGCGAACGCTTTCGAACGGTCCAGCGCCGAGTCGGTCGGTGGACGAGTTGCCAAGCCTTCCAGAATGATTCGGCACAACAGTGCGGCCACCTGGTCGGTGGCGGACGTGTGGCGCATGACGTCGAGCCCGACCTGCAGCATGGTTTGGCAGATCCGGTCTGCCAACGTGGGAAGGTCGATGTCGGGTTTGATGTAACCGCTCCACCGGGCGGCGCGCAGCGTCTGCAGCATCGCCTGCTGGATCGCCACGGGCCGTTGCTGCGTCAGCTTGATCAGCTCCGGATCCGTGCTCGGTCCCTCATAGAACGACATCTGCAATGCGGCGCGGTGTTCGACGGCGCAGTTCGCGATCGCCGTCCCGAGTTCGATGATCTGTTCGGCGGGCGGGCGTGAGTCGGGCTCGTCCAATCGCGCCTGCGCGGCCCGCCCGATGCGCTCCAGGTCGTCCTGATAGCGGCGGATCAGCTCGACGAGGATGGCCTCTTTGGACTCGAAATGGTGATACAGGCTGCCGGGAAGGATGCCTGCGGCATCGGCGATCTCCTGCAGCGACGTTCGCAATCCCGACGATGCGATCAACGAGGCGGCGGTGGCCAGGATCTCAGCGCGGCGCGTCGGAGAATCAGCCGTGCCGCTTGCGCGCAGTGACTCGGCCTTCGCCATGATCAGCGCTGTGCGAATCTGGACGACTGCGCGCCGGCGAACATTCGCATTCGTCCTCTCGTGCCGAACCCAGATCCGAACCAAATCTTTGTTAGAGGTTATCAGACTGAGCGCGCTGAATGCGCTGCACAAAGCGGTGAAAACCCTATTCTAGAGCGCCGGACCGTCCCAGCGGTCGCGCGCGACCACTTCGTCGAGCGGCCGTCGGCGCGGCGGTGAGAACGCGCGGCCTGCTCGTAGCCGGCCCACCGGCAACAGGCAACCCTGGACGTAGGTGGGCGGGATCCCGAGCAGGTTGCCGATCTCCTCTTCGTGATGCAGATGCAGGGTAGTGATGCACGTGCCGTAGCCCCGGGTGTGCAGCGCCAGCTGGAAGTTCCACACCGGCGGAAAGATCGACCCGTACAACGTGGCCAGGTGGAACGACTCATCGCCCTCGATGCGAGGCAAATAGGGTTCATAGCAAGGGATTACCATCAGCGGCACCCTCGCCATATTCTCCACCAGCCACTCCGTCGACGACATGACCCGACTCTCGGGGGTCCCCGCGGGCATCAGGTCGGCGATGACCTGACCACCGACGCGCGACAGGTAGGCCTGGCGGTACAGCTCGGCGATCCTGGTGCGCAGCGCCGCGTCCGCGATCACCAGCCAGCGCCATGTCTGGGCGTTCGACCCGTTCGCGGCCTGCAGGGCGACCCGCAGGCAGTCGCGGATGCCGTCGATGTCCACCGGCGCGTCGAGGTCCAGCGATTTGCGCGCCGAGGGGGTCGCGGTGAGCAGGTATTCGATCTCCATCAGCGACGGCCGCTCTTGGCAAGGCGCGCACCGAGTTCGGTGAGGTAATGGTCCGGCCCGCCGAGGAACGCACTCCAGCTCAGCAGGCGCTTGAGGTACAGGTGCGCATCGTGCTCCCAGGTGTAACCGATCCCGCCGAACACCTGGATGGCCGTGTCGGCCACGGTGGCGAGTCGCCCGGCGAACGCCTTCGCGCGCAGCGCGGAAAGGTGGCGCTCTTCGCCGGACCGGCCACCGGCGCCCGGGGGTGCGTCGCTGGCCCACAGCGCGTGGATCACCCCGCTGCGGGCCAGCTCCACGGTCTCGAACATGTCCACACACAGATGCTGGACGGCCTGGAAGGAACCGATCGGCCGACCGAATTGTGTTCTGCTCTTCGCATATTCGACCGCGAGCTGCATGACGGCGCGCGCGGCACCGAGCGCATCGGCCGCGGTGGCGATCAGCACGTCGTCGGTCACCGCCGCCAGGTCGTCCGCCGATGCGCTGGCCAGCCGTTGCGCGGGTGCCGCGTCGAGTGTGACGCGGAACCGCTTGCGGGTTGAGTCGATCCCGGGCCCAGGCAAGACCGAGGCCCCGGACGAGCCGGTCTGCACCGCGAAAAGCGCTGTGCCCTCCCCATCTTCGGCGACCACCAGCAGGACGTCGGCGGCAGCGGCGTCGGACACCGCGGCGATCTCGCCGCGCACCACGATTGCGTCCTCACTGCCGCTCGCGATGACCGCGGGCCGCGCGCGATCGGGAAGGCAGACGGCGGCCACCGTGGTGCCGTCGGCGATGCCGCGCAACAACTTCGGCGCGATGTCGTTGTCGCCGAGACGGGTCAGTGCCCGCGGGGCGGCCACGGCGGTGGACAACCACGGCCCCGGATGCAGCGCCGCGCCCAGCTCTTCCGCGACGATCCCGGCCTCGATCATCGTCATGCCGGCGCCACCGTGCTCTTCCGGCACCAGCAGGCCGGTGACGCCGAGCCCGGCGAGGCCCCGCCACACCGCCTCATCCATCCCGGTGGGGTCGTCGAGCAGCCCTCGCACGTGTGGCGAAATCGGTGCCTTCTCGGCGAGGAAGCGCCGCGTGGTGTCGCGTAGCGCCAACTGCTCGTCGGTGAGTTCGAGGTTCATTTGCGCGGCAGCCCCAGCACTCGTTGCGCGGTGATGTTCTTGTTGATCTGCGTGGTGCCGCCCGCGATGGTCAGCGACCGCGAAGTCAGGCGGTAGTTCGCCCACGGCGCGCCGGCGCCCCGGGTGCCGAGCGCGTCGAAGGCCAGGGCTGCCAGGTCCTGCCCGATCTCGCCCCAAACCGTCTTGGCGAGGCTGGCCGACCCCAGCGCGTCCCCGCCATGCAACGTGGCCGAGATCGATCGCTGACACAGCACTTCGAGATACTTGATGCGAAGCGCGATTTCGCCGAGGCGCCGCAGCGTCACGGGATCGTCCAGCACACCGGTGTCGGCCGCGGCGAGATCGTCGACCAGTTCCTCGAGGCGCACCTGCATCTCCGCGTACAACCTGGCGGCCCCGGCGCGTTCGTGGCTGAGGGTGGTGGTGGCCACCTGCCAGCCCGCGTTGAGCGGCCCGAGTAGCGCGTCAGCCGGCACCCGCACGTCGTGGAAGAACACCTCGGCGAAGTCGGCGTCGCCGTTGAGCGTGACCAGGGGACGAACCTCGATGCCCGGCAGTGTCATGTCGATGATCAGGCAGGAGATCCCCTGGTGCTTGGGCGCGTCGGGATCGGTGCGCACGTAGAGCTGGCACCAGTCGGCGCGGTGCCCCAGCGAGGTCCAGATCTTCTGGCCATTGACGATAAAGTCGTCACAGTCGCGCACGGCGCGGGTGCGCAGTGATGCGAGATCGGACCCTGCCTCGGGTTCCGACATCCCCTGGCACCAGATGTCGTCGGCGCGCATCATGCGGGGGAGCAGGGTGAGCTTCTGGGACTCGGTGCCGTACTGCATGATGGCCGGGGCGATGTTGTTCAGCCCAATCACGTTGAGCGGCATCGGCGCCCGGGCGCGGGCGGTCTCTTCGGTGTAGACCAGCTGCTCGAGCACCGTCGCGCCGCGCCCGCCGTACTCAGGGGGCCACGACACCGCGGCCCATCCCGCGTCGGCCATCGTCGCGTTCCACGCGCGCAACATCCCGAACGCGCCGTCATCGCGGCCGGTGGACCGGCGCGCCGCCACCAGTTCATCGGTCAGGTTCTGCGCGAGCCAGTCACGCAGTTCGCCGCGGAACTGTTCCACTTCCGCCGGGTATGAAAAGTCCACGTTCCTCTGTCTTTTGCGTCTCAAAACCCTGCCCAGCCGGGACTCTACGGTTGGGCGGATATTTGGTCAACGACGTTGGCGGCCACGCGCGACGCCGCGAGCGGTCGATCGTACGAGGCGTCCGCCCTGTCGTCCACGACCAGTTCCCTTGTGGTTGGGGGAAGGCGACCTCGGCGTTGCCCGGCATCGGGCTGACACCGCGCCGCTCACACACCTCCAGCACCTCGTCGACGATGGATGCGGGCACGATGAACTTCTCCGTCGATGACATCTGCTCGAGATGCTCCAACGCGTACAGCCGGCCGAGCCCCCGGCCGGCCCCGGTCACCACCGCCACCCGGCCGGTGAGGTCAATCATCGTGTGCTCCTGGTTTGTTGACTGCCGTGCAGCCGGACTCTACGGTGGAACAGATATTTGGTCAACAAATCGGAGGGGTGCTGGTTGTGCGACGACGCCGGTGCCGACCGGTTGCAGGCCCTGGGCATGCTCGCCTCCGCTCTGGCGGGCCGGGCCGTCGCGGTCGACGGGCTGCCACCGGGTGAATCCGCGTGGACGGATGGGCAGACGATTCACATCGACGCCGGCGCGCCGCCCCGGGCGCGGCTCGAGGCGGTGGCCGTCCAGGCGTCGCTGATCGCGGCGGGCAGCCTGGATCCCGACGTGTTGGACAAGCTGATCCGGCGCCGCAAGCTCGCCAAGCGTTATCTCGCGATCGAAGGCCACCGCGCTCTGGTCGCCAATGCACCATTGTTACCAAGCATTTTGGCGTCGTTGGGAGATCGCGACATCGCGAGTCGCAGCGACTCACCCGCCGCGTCGCTCGACCTCGCCGCGTCGCGGGTCGCGCTCGACGGCCCGGCGCCGCGGTTCGGCGTGATCCGCGCGGCCAAGGTGATTGCCGCGGGCGCCCGGGTGGCCGACCACGACGAAGACGAAAAAGCCAAGCCGGCACATGTGCCGCGGCGCAACGCCCCAGCCGAACTCGAAGAGTTCGATGACGGCGTGGTGGACGACTCCGACGATCCCGACCTGTTCACCAGCCCGGTCGGCGGCGGCGGATTCATCGGCAAGTGGCTGAAGAAGATGCTCTCGTCGGCGCGCAAGACGGGCAGCGGCGGCGGCCCGCCCGGCGCCGATACCCCGACGCACCGGACGAACTCGGGGATTCGCGGCGCGCACGCCGTGACGTCGCCGGCGCCGACCTCGACCGAGGACATCGACGATGACAAGGCGGCAGCGGACGGGGTGCGATATCCGGAGTGGGATGCGGCCCGCGGGCGCTATCGGCCGGCCTGGTGCACGGTGCGCGAAGTCGAGCCGAAGATCAAGGGCTCGGCGACCCAGGCGATCGAGGACGCCCTCGGGGTGCGACGGCCGCTGTCCCGGCTGGGCATGGGTCTGCACCGTCGCCACCGTCAGTCGCAGGGCGACGACATCGATGTCGACGCCGCCGTGGAGGCCCGCGTCGAGGTACGGGCCGGCTCGGTGCCCGACGAGGCGGTCTATCTGGACAGCCTGCGGCGGCGTCGCGACCTGTCGGTCTTGCTCCTTCTCGACGTCTCGGGGTCGACGGGCGAGCCCGGCACGGCCGGGCGCACGGTGCACGAACAGCAGCGCGCGGCGGTCGCCAATCTGACCGTCGCGCTGCACGACCTCGGCGACCGGGTTGCGCTGTACGCCTACTACTCGCAGGGCCGCACTTCGGTATCCATGGTGCCCGTCAAGCGGTTCGACGATCATCTCGACGCCGTCGTCATCAGGCGGCTGAATAGCCTTGAGCCCGGTGCGTATTCGCGGCTGGGCGCGGCGATTCGCCATGGCTCGTCGGTGCTGGAAGCGCGCGGCGGGACGTCGCGGCGGCTCTTGGTGGTGCTCTCCGACGGCCTTGCCTACGACCACGGCTACGAGCGGGCCTACGGTGCCGCCGACGCGCGCCGCGCGTTGACCGAGGCGCGGCGACGGGGGACCGGCTGCGTGTGCCTGACCGTCGGCGCGGGCACCGATGTGGCCTCGCTGCGCCGAGTGTTCGGCAGCACCGCGCACGCCACGGTCGGCCGCCCGGACCAGCTCGCCGGTGTGATCGGACCGCTGTTCCGGTCGGCGTTGCGGTCGGCGGAGGTGCGTCGGCGCGTGAGCGTCTGATGGCCCGCGCGTCGCGCGGATTGCCTGTCCCCGATAGTCGTTGGTGTTCGGGCCGGGAATCCCGACGCACTCGGCGGCGACCTTGAAACAAACATCTGTTCCGGTTAGGCTCCAAGAAATCGTGAGAAGGGACGTCATGGCCAACGAGTCTGGAATCGCCTGCCGTAACGGCGCGGCTTCCGGCACCGGAGTGCGGCCCTACTACCGGGCGGTCGGCGGCGAAGAGGCCGTCTTCAAAGCCGCGTACCGTCAGGGTCTGGCGCTCGTCCTGAAGGGCCCGACGGGCTGTGGCAAGACTCGCTTCGTCGAGGCGATGGCCCACGACCTGGGCCGGCCGCTGATCACGGTTTCCTGCCACGACGACCTCACCACGGCGGACCTCGTCGGGCGCTTCCTGCTGCAGGGCGACGAGACGGTCTGGGTGGACGGGCCGCTGACCCGGGCGGTGCGCGAGGGGGCGATCTGCTACCTGGACGAGGTGGTCGAAGCCCGGCAGGACACCACCGTGGTGCTGCACCCGCTCGCCGACCACCGGCGCCAGCTGCCCATCGAGCGCCTCGGCGTCACGCTGGACGCCGCGCCCGGCTTCGGGCTGGTGGTGTCCTACAACCCCGGCTATCAAAGCGTGCTCAAAGACCTCAAGGATTCGACGCGCCAGCGCATGGTCGCCATCGAATTCGGTTTTCCCGCGGCAGATGTCGAAGAGGGCATCGTCGCGCACGAAGCCGGCGTGAACGCCGCCACCGCGGCCGAGCTGGTGCGATTCGGCCAGGCCATCCGCCGGCTGGAGACCGGGGGGCTTCGGGAGGTGGCGTCGACGCGGGTGCTGATCGCGGCGGGCCGACTTGTGGCCGAGGGCCTTTCCATGCCGGAGGCGGCGCGGGCGGCCATCGCCGGACCGCTCACCGACGACGTGGCGGTCGGCAGGGCATTGAACGAAATGGTCGAGGTCTACCTGGGCGCGGCGGATAGATGATTGACGCTGCCCACCCCTCCGCTACGGTGCGAACAAATATTAGGTCAGGTATGGATCGTTGCGAGTGAGCGCGCCACCCGGGAGGTCGGATGTCCTACGAAAGCAGTGCTGAGCCGATCAAGGTCGGCTACCTGATGGACTTCACGCTGCCGCCCGGATTCCCCGAGGACCTGTTCGCCTCCTTTACCCAGACTTTCGAGCTCGTCTTCGAAGAGGCCGTCGAGCAAGGGGTGATGGACCGTCCCGTGCAGATGATCTATCGCGAGGTGGAGGGCCTGCCCAAGGGCTCGGTCAAGGCGGTGATCGATGCCTACGGCGAACTCGTCGACGAAGGCTGCCTCGTGGTCTTCGGCCCGAACATCACCGACAATTGCGTGCCGACCCGCGAGGCGATCGAAGAACGTTTCAAGGTCCCGGCGATCAGCGTCACCGGCACCGACGACTGGCTGGGCGAGTGGACGTTCGCCTTCCCGCAGGGTTCCATGACCGACGAGCCGATCTTCATCGCGGACCTCGTCGCCAAGCGGGGGCTCACCGAGATCGGTGTTCTCGTCGAGCAGAACCTGATCGGCGAGAGCTATCTGAAGAACCTGCGAAGTGCGTGCCGCCGCAACGGTATTCGCATCGTCGCGGAAGCGGCCATCGCGCAGACGGCACAAGACATCGACGAGGCAGTGCGGACCCTGCACCATGCCAAAGCCGAAGCGATCGTCCACCTGGGGTTCGGCTTCGGCATCGTGTTCATCAACCCGGCGCTGGACGCCGTCGATTGGGACCCGCCACGATTCACCACGACGGCCTTCCAGAACGCGTGGGTCAACCCGATCATGTGGAAGGCGTTCATGGGCTGGGTCGGGGTCGACCAGTACGACGAGACAAACCCGGTGGGCCAGGCCTTCCTCGACCGCTACGCGAAGAAGTACGGCGGCAGCCGTCCCGAGTACTGCGTGTCGGTGGTCAACCACGACGTGGCGGTAACGCTGGTGCGCGCGTTTTCCGACGCCCACCCGCTCAGCCCGCGCGGCGTCAAGGAGGCGCTGGAGCGGGTGAAGATGCTGCCCGCCGCGTCCGGCGCCCCGGGCACCCGGGTGTCGTTCGGCAAGTGGACCCGTCGGGCCTGGATGGGCGCCGGCTACCTGGTGGCAAGGAAGCTCGATGCCGACGGCATCAACTCGCACTTGGTCGATCGCTTCGGAGAGTGAGGCTGAGAAGGGAATGAGTACCGAACAAGCCATACCGCCTGCCGCGCAGGAGGAGCCTGCTGCTCCGCAGCGAAAGGGCAGGCGCGGCTGGGGCGGCTGGATCGCCGGCGCGGCGCTGGCCGCCTTCGCGCTGTTCTTCATAGCGAATTGCCGTGTGGCTCTTGACCCTCGCGTCGCGAACCCCAACGTTCAGGGACGGCCGCGCCCGGTGAAGTTCACGTTCGGGCTGGACTACATCACCTTCCTCGACGCTGCCACCGCGGTCGCGCTGATCGTGCTACTGATCGTTTTCATCAGGGGCTGGCGGCGCAATCCCGGCAGCCCGGTGATGCTGATGTTCCTGTGCACCACGCTGATCGTGTGGCAGGACCCGATCATGAACTGGTCGCCGTTCGCGGTGTACAACCCCGATCTAGTTCACTGGCCGGAGTCGTGGCCGCTGGTGTCGCTGTCGCCCACCGTCGAGCCATTCGTGGTCTTCGGCTACGTGATGTTCTACTTCGGCCCGTACTTCCCTGCGGTCTGGATCCTGCGCAAACTGCAGGCCAAGCACGGGCCCGAGGCGTTCGTGTCGCGGCACCCGCTGGTGTGTCTGGGGTTGCTGGCATGCGCGATCGGTTTCGTCGTCGATGCCTTCCTGGAAAACACCCTGATCCACTGGGGTATGTACATCTATTCGCAGGTGATCCCCTGGGGTTCGGTGTTCACCGGCACGACGTTCCAGTTCCCGCTGATCTGGGAGTCGTTCTCGGTGACGTTCGTGATGGTGCCTGCGGCAATACTGTGCTATCGCGACGACACCGGAAAGTCGGTGGCGGAGAAGCTCGCCGCCAAGGCGAAGATCTTCCCGGGCAGGCCGGTGCTGGCCACCTTCCTGGTGATGTTCGCGATCATCAACGTCTCCTACTTCGCCTACGGCGCCTGGTTCTGGGTGATCAAGGTCAGCCACGCGGCAACTTCCGTCGCCTGCCCATGGCCGTATCCGGAGGCCAAAGTGTATGACCCGCAAGGGTATTACGAGAAGGCCGGCGCGCAGGGCCCCTACTCGGTAGGCATCTGGTCGACCTGGGCGAGCGGAGAGCCGAATGGGCGTCCGCACGTCGAACCTCCGCCGCCCGGTGCAGGCCCCTGCGCAACCCAGGGCAAGAATGGCTGACCCACGCGCCGTCATCATCACCGGTGCGTCCCGTGGGCTTGGGTTCGCCTCTGCGGTGCGCCTCTACCGCGAGGGCTGGCGCGTGGTCGCGGCGATGCGCACACCCGACCTCGCGATGCCGCAGTTGCGGCAGGCGACCGGAGCTCCTGACGACGACGAGCGGCTGATCGGCGTGCAACTCGACCTGACCGATCCCGTGTCGATCGCCGCGGCGGCCAAGGCGATCGTCGAGGCCGTCGGCGCACCCTACGCGCTGGTGCACAACGCGGGCATCTCGGCCGCCGGGATGGTGGAGGAGACCGATACGGCGTTGTGGCAGAAGATGTTCGCCACCAGCGTGCTGGGACCCGTCGCGCTCACGCAGGCGCTGCTGCCGTCCATGCGGGCCGCGGGTCAGGGGCGCATCGTGCTGGTCTCCAGCGCGGCCGGGGTGCGCGGTCAGCCGGGCACCGCGCCGTATTCGGCGGCCAAGGGGGCCCTGGAGCGCTGGGGAGAGTCGATGGCGTGTGAGGTCGCGCCGTTCGGTCTCGGTGTCACCGTCTTGGTGGCCGGCACGTACGACACCGAGATCATCACCGATGCGGGGACCACCGACGATCGCAACTTCGAGGGTCCGTATGCCCGGCTGCACAACACCATGAACACCCGCGGCCGCTTCGCGGTCAGCTTCGCCCGCCGACCCGAGCGGTTCAGCGACGGCCTGGTCGAGGCATTAGGGGACCGCGCGCCGTTCCGTCGCCGCGGTGTCGGCTTGGACGCGTCGATGCTGTTGGTGTTCAACAGGATTCTTCCGGCGGCGGGCATGCATCACATGTCCCGGGTCGTGCTGGGCATCCCCAGACAGGGATCGATGCGGGGCGGGGCGTGGCCGCTGACGACGGGCCAGCGCGCGATGGTATTGGTCGCGCGCGTCCTGCCGCAGCCGGTATTGCAGCGATTGGCAGCACTGGCGGTGAAGCGCCGCAAGGGAAACGAGGGGTAGACAATGGAACAGCTTTTCGACGATCTCGAGGACTTCGGCGCCTTCGACGACGCCATCTCGGGTGACGTGCGCGACCCGTACACCGAACTGGCGCGGCTGCGCCGCGACGAACCGGTGCAGCGGCTCGAGACCTCGGGAGCGCTGCCGCACGAGGAGTCGCTGCCGATGTTCATCGTGTATCGCCACGAGGACGTCCAGCAGATGCTGCGCGACAACGAGACGTTCTCGTCGTCGGCCGTCATCGCGGCGTTCGGGCCGGTGCTGGGTCAAGGCGTGATGCTGGGCATGGACGAGCCGGTCCACGGCCGGCTGCGTTCGCTGGTCTCGAAGGCGTTCTCGCAGAAGTCGTTGGCCCGCTACCAGGACGAGTTGGTCGCCCGGGTGGCCAACGGTCTGATCGACGAGTTCGCCGCGAACGGCAAGGCGGATCTGGTCAAGGAATTCACCTTCGACTACCCGAGCCAGATCATCGCGGGCCTGCTGGGTCTGCCGGAAAAGGATTACCCGCAGTTTCAGCGGTGGTCGATCTCGCTGCTGAGCTGGTTGATGAACCCCGAACGGGGACTGGCGGCCTCGGCGGCGCTGTGCGAGTACTTCGCGCCGATCCTGCAGGCCCGCCGTGCCGAGCCGAAGGACGACTTGATCAGCGCGCTGGGTGCGGCCGAGATCGACGGGGAGAAGCTGGCGGACGAGGAGATCTACTCGTTCCTTCGGCTGCTGCTGCCGGCCGGGGTGGAGACGACCTACCGGTCGCTGGGCAGCCTGCTCCTCGCGCTGCTGAAGGACCCGCAGCAACTCGATGCGATCCGCGCCGACCGGTCGCTGCTTCCGCAGGCCATCGAGGAGGGCGTGCGGTGGGAACCGCCGCTGTTGACCATCACCCGGGTGGCGACGCGCGACACCGAACTCGGCGGTGTGGCGATTCCGGCCGGTGCGACGGTGATGCCGATGCTCGGTTCGGCGAACCGGCAGGAGGATCGCTATCCCTATCCGGACACATTCGACATCCATCGTCAGGCCAAAGCGAATCTGGGCTGGGGCCACGGCGTGCACGTCTGCCTGGGCATGCACCTGGCGCGGCTGGAGATGCGCACCGCCATCAACCTTTTGTTGGACCGGCTGCCGAATCTGCGGCTGGACCCGGACGGCGACGATCCGCACATCCGCGGGCAGGTGTTCCGGTCGCCCACGTCGGTGCCGGTGCTATTCGATCCCCAGTGACAACCCCGGCTTGCCAATCGGCTAGTTTCCAGTAAGGCTCACCATAGGGTGACCCCTGAAGGGGATGCCAATCCACGTCCCGGCGCTCTGAGCAGCGCCTCGTCTGAAGAGAGCTGAACAGATATGACTGAGGCTGTAAAGGTCCGCTTCGAGCCGAAGATGATGATCGATGGCAAGCTCGTCGAGGGTCAGGCCGGCACCTTCACCAACATCAACCCCGCGACCGAGGAATCGCTCGGCGAGGTGTCCGACGCGTCCAAGGAGGACATGCACCGGGCCATCGACGCGGCCCGGCGGGCGTTCGACGAGACGGACTGGTCGACCAACAAGGAGCTGCGCAAGCGCTGCCTACTGCAGCTGCACGAGGCGATCGAGTCGGAGATCGACGAGCTGCGCGAGGAGCTCATCCTCGAGGTCGGCTCGCCCCGGGCCATCACCTTCGGCCCCCAGCTGGACGCCCCGCTGGCAGACGGGCTGAAGTATCCGGCCCGGCTCATCGACTCGTACGCCTGGGAGACCGATCTGGGCGACCGCGTCATCAGCTTCACGGGCGCGAATAACTCCGTCAAGGTCTGGCGGGAGCCGGTCGGCGTGGTCGGCGCGATCGTGCCGTGGAACTTCCCGTTCGAGGTCACCCTCAACAAGCTCGGCCAGGCGCTGGGCACCGGCAACACGGTGGTGCTCAAGCCCGCGCCTAACACCCCGTTCAACGCGACCCGGCTGGGCCGGCTGATCGCCGAGAAGACCGACATCCCGGCCGGCGTCGTCAACGTCGTCACCGCGTCGGATCACTTTGTGGGCGAGGAACTCACGTTGTCGCCGAAGGTCGACCTGATCTCGTTCACCGGCTCGACGGTGGTGGGCAAGCGGATCATGGAAAAGGGCGCGGCGACCATGAAGCGCCTGTTCCTAGAGCTCGGCGGCAAGTCGGCCACCATCGTCCTGGAGGACGCCGACTTCGGCGCGGCCTGCATGGTCGGCATCGCGCCGTGCATGCACGCCGGCCAGGGCTGCGCCAACCCGACCCGGCTGCTGCTGCCGCGATCCCGCTACGAGGAGGGCGTCGAGATCCTCAAGAACATCTACGAGGGCGTCACGTGCGGCGACCCGCAGGACCCCGGAACGCTGTGCGGGCCGGTGATCTCGCAGCGGCAGTACGAGCGGGTGACGGGCTACATCCAGAAGGGCGTCGACGAGGGTGCCACCGCGCTGGTCGGCGGACCGGGTGCGGAGACCGGCTTCGACAAGGGATATTACGTCCGGCCAACGCTTTTCACCAATGTCGACAACAAGATGACCATCGCGCAGGAGGAGATCTTCGGCCCCGTGCTCTCGGTGATTCCTTTCGAGGACGAGGAGGACGCGATCCGGATCGCGAACGACAGCGTGTACGGCTTGGCCGGCAACGTGTTTGCGGGTTCCCTCGAGCGGGCGCTGTCGGTGACCCGCCGGATCAAGGCGGGCTTCATGGGCGTCAACGGTGGCACTCCCTACGGTGCAGACACGCCGTTCGGCGGCTACAAGGAAAGCGGCGTCGGGCGGCAGAACGGCATCGCCGGATTCGACCAGTACACCGAGATCAAGTCGGTGGCGTATCCCGCGGGCTGACGCCCGCGACGAAGGCTCGGCCGCCGGAGTCATCCGGCGGGCCGAGCCTTCGTATTTGCTGTTAATCAACGGCTTTCACCCGCGGGACTCCCGGTACCACCTACTCAGGTGACGTGGATCACGCGGCCTTTCGACACCTGTATGGCGACGCACGCACGCGATGGACGAACAAATCTCTGGTTCGTTCTTACCCGCCCGTCCTCCGCGGTCGGGGTCCGGGGACCTGCACGGCACCCCGGCCTTCGCCCGCCCAACCCCTTGGTTGACAATCGACACAAGACTTCCCTCTTTTTCGAAGTCCACATGTCAAAGGAGACAAGACCATGGCTGAAGCCGTCATCGTCGAGGCAGTGCGTTCACCGATCGGCAAGCGCAACGGCGGATTGTCCGGGGTGCACCCGGCGGACCTGTCAGCGCAGGTGCTCAACGGCCTGGTCGACAAGGCCGGCGTCGACCCGGGCCTGGTCGACGACGTCATCTGGGGCTGCGTCATGCAGGCCGGCGAACAGGCCCTCGACATCGGCCGCACCGCACTGCTGACGGCAGGCTGGCCGGAGACCGTCCCGGGCGTGACCGTCGACCGCCAGTGCGGCTCGAGCCAGCAGTCCATCCACTTCGCCGCCGCCGGTGTCATCGCCGGGCACTACGACATCGTCGTCGCCGGCGGTGTCGAGTCGATGTCGCGGACCCCGATGGGCGCATCGCTGGCCAACGGCGGACGCCCGTATTCGCAGGCTTTCCTGGACCGCTACCACGGCCAGATCCCCAACCAGGGCATCGGCGCGGAGATGATCGCCGAGCAGTGGGGGCTCTCCCGCACCGATCTCGACCAGTTCTCCCTGGATTCGCACGAAAAGGCCGCTACTGCACAGGATTCCGGTGCGTTTGACGACCAGATCGTGGGCATCAGCGTGGGCGACGGCCACGAAAGAACAACAGTGCTCAAGGACGAAGGCATCCGCCGCGGCACGCCGATGGAGAAGATGGCCTCGCTGAAGCCGGCGTTCAAGGAGGACGGCGTGATTCACGCAGGCAACTCCTCGCAGATTTCCGACGGCTCGGCTGCCCTCCTGTTCATGTCGGCCGAGAAGGCCAAGGAGCTGGGACTCAAGCCGCTGGCCAAGGTGCACACCGCTTCGCTGGCCGGCGCGGACCCGGTGATCATGCTGACCGCGCCCATCCCGGCGACCCAGAAGGTGCTCAAGCGTTCCGGGCTGTCCATCGGTGACATCGGCGCCTACGAGGTCAACGAGGCGTTCGCGCCGGTTCCGCTGGCCTGGCTCAAGGACATCGGCGCCGACGAGACGAAGCTGAACCCCAACGGCGGCGCCATCGCGCTGGGCCACCCGCTCGGCGGATCCGGTGCGCGCATCATGACCACCCTGCTGTACCACATGCGGGACAAGGGAATTCAGTACGGACTGCAGACCATGTGCGAGGGTGGTGGCCAGGCCAACGCCACCATCGTGGAACTGCTGTGAGCGAAGCGCCGGGGGCCCTGGCCGAGCGCCGGGGCAACGTGATGGTGGTGACCATCAACCGGCCGGAAGCCCGCAACGCGGTGAACGCCGCCGTCAGCATCGGCCTCGGGGATGCGCTCGAAGAGGCGCAGCACGACCCCGGGGTGCGGGCGGTGGTGGTCACCGGCGCGGGCGACAAGTCGTTCTGCGCCGGGGCCGACCTCAAGGCGCTCGCCCGGCGCGAGAATATCTATCACCCCGACCATCCGGAGTGGGGCTTTGCCGGATACGTCCACCACTTCATCGACAAGCCCACCATCGCGGCGGTGAACGGAACCGCCCTCGGCGGTGGCACCGAGCTGGCGCTGGCCAGCGACCTGGTGGTGGCCGACGAGCGGGCGCAGTTCGGCTTGCCCGAGGTCAAGCGCGGGCTGATCGCCGCCGCCGGCGGCGTGTTCCGCATCGCCGAGCAGCTGCCGCGCAAGGTGGCGATGCAGCTGCTGCTGACCGGCGAACCGCTCACCGCGGCCGCCGCCTGCGAATGGGGCCTGATCAACGAGGTCGTCGCGCCGGGATCGGTGCTGGACGCCGCGCTGGCGCTGGCCGAGCGGGTCACCGTCAACGCTCCGCTGTCGGTGCAGGCCAGCAAGCGCGTCGCCTACGGTGTCGACGACGGCGTCGTGGTGGGTGACGAACCGGGTTGGGAGCGCACCATGCGCGAGATGAAGTCCCTGTTCAGGTCCGAGGACGCCAAGGAGGGGCCATTGGCGTTCGCCGAGAAGCGCGAGCCGATCTGGAAGGCGCGCTAACCCGGCGCTAACCCGGCGCTAACCCGCCAGGATGTTGACGCCGCGGGCGAACACCGGGGATAGCAGCGTGCACGTGGGTACGACAGCGCGCCGCACCGCCCGCGGCGTGCTGGCCAGCACGAGCGCGCGCGTGAGCAGCCGGTAGTCGCGGGTGATCCGGTGCCACGCCCGCTCGTAGGACCCCGGCGTCTCGTTGACGATCGCGTCGACGGCCGCGGCGGACTGCTTCAGTGCCAGGCTGATGCCCTCGCCTGTGAGCGCGTCCTCGTAGCCGGCCGCGTCGCCGACCAGCAGCACCCGGCCCGCGACGCGGCGGGAGACCACCTGCCGCAACGGGCCGCAGCCGCGGGGGTGCCCCGTGGTGCCGCCGCGCAGCCGGCGGGCGAGCTGCGGGAACCAGGCCATGTCGGGCCGGCCCCGCGACAGGATCGCCACGCCGACCAGGTCGGGCTCGACCGGCGTCACGTACGCCTCGCCCCAGCGCGACCAATACACCTCGACGAATTCCGACCACGCCGGCACCCGATAGTGCCAGCGCACCCCGTAGCGCCGCGGCGTCCCTGCCGTCGCAGCGATTCCGACCGCGCGCCGCACCTGAGAGTGCAGTCCGTCGGCCCCCACCAACCATTTCGCGCGCACACCGGCCGCCGAGACGCCGTGGGCGTCTTGCGCAACACTCGTCACCCGCTTGCGAATCCAGTCCGTGTCTTGCTCTTTGGCGCGCGCGGCCAGCGCCGCATGCAAGGTGGTACGACGCACGCCGCGGCCCGGCCCGCCGCGAAAGTGGGCCTGGGCCCGCCGTCGTTCACTCAGGTAGGCGATCCCCTGGAAGGGCATGCCGACGGGATCCACGCCCAGCGCGGTCAGTTCGGCCAGTCCGCCGGGCATCAACCCCTCGCCGCAGGCCTTATCGATGGGCTCGCCCCGCGGCTCGGCCACGATCACCGAAAGTCCTTGCCGCCGTGCGTGTAACGCCGTGGCCAGCCCGCCCGGGCCGCCGCCGACGATCAACAGGTCCGCATCGTAGTCGCTCACGCGTAGCCCAACGCCGAGTTCTCCACCCGCAGACGCACCCGGAGCAGCGCGGCGTTGGCCAATGTGAAAAGGACCGCGGTGAGCCACGCCGTGTGCACCAACGGCAACGCCAACCCCTCAGCCACCACTGCAACATAATTCGGGTGGTGCAGCCAGCGGTAGGGGCCCGCACTCACCAGCGGCGCCCGCGGCACCACGATCACCCGGGTGTTCCACCGCCGCCCCAGCGTCGTGATGCACCACCAGCGCAACGCCTGGCTGGCCACCACCACTGCCAGCATCGGCCAGCCCAGCCAACCGATGAACGGGCGGTGCAGTGCCCACGGCTCGACCAGGCAGCCGACCAGCAGCCCGGTGTGGATGACCACCATCACCGGGTAGTGCGGTCGGCCAAACTCTTTGCCGCCCTGCGCGAACGACCAGCGCGCGTTGCGGGTGGACACCACCAGTTCCACCACGCGCTCCAGCCCGACCGCCAGCACCAGCAGGTAATACATGGCTACAGTCTCTAACAGCCCTACCAGGCCAGCAGTACCAGCTCGGAGCAGAACGCCGGGCCCATCGCGATCATCAGCCCAATCGAGCCCCGGGGCGGCGGGTCGGCCAGGTTGGCGGCGAGCACGTCGAGCACCGAGACCGAAGACAGATTTCCGTTCTCGCGCAACGAGTTTCGCGTGTGGTCTAGGGCATCCGCGGGGAGATCCAAGACGCTCTCGACGGCCTCGATCACCCGGGGCCCACCCGGGTGGCATATCCACGTCGCCACATCGCGCGGGCCCAGGCCGTGGTCGCCCAGGAATTCGCGGACGTCGTCGCCCAGGTACTTTTCGGCGATGGTGGCGACGTCGGCGGACAGCACGATCCGGAAGCCGTCGCCGCCGATCTTCCATCCCATGGCGTCCTCAGTGTCGGGGTAGAGGCGACTGCGCGTGGCCAGCACCCGGGGGCCGGGATGTTCCCGGCCGGCCCGGTGGGCCCCCTCGGTGATCACCGCGGCCGCCCCGTCGCCGAAAAGGCTGGTGGCGACCAGGTTGGCCACCGACTTGTCTTGCCGTTGAATGGTCAGCGAGCACAGTTCGACCGCGAGCAGCGCGGCCGTGTGGTCGGGGAACGCGCGCAGGTAGTCATGCATCCGGGCCACGCCGGCCGCGCCGGCCACGCAGCCCAGTCCGAACAGCGGAACGCGTTTGACGTCCGGCCGCAGTCCGACCCGCGTCGCCAGCCGCGCCTCCAGCGTCGGCACGGCCAGCCCGGTGACCGTCGTCGAAAACACGATGTCGAGCTCCGACGGCTTGACCTTGGCCTTGTCCAGGGCGGCCAACAGCGCGCGCTCGCCCAGATCGAGCGCGACCTCGACATAGGCGTCGTTGGCCTCGGTGAATCCGTCCAGCTCGCGGTAGCGCGGGAGCCGCAGTGCGGTGTTGCGGAACTCGACCCCGCTGCTGTGCGCGAAGCGTCGGAAGTCCGGACCCGCGATGTCGGTCAGCGCGCGGATGGCTTCACTTTGGGTATAGCGATTGGGTGGAAACGTCACCGCAACGCCGGCAACGGACGGATTTTTCGGCGCAGTGCCCGTCGAGCCTGCTCTTGCGCCGACGACATCACAGCTTCTCTCATGCTCCATGTTGGGGTGACGGTGCCACCTGGCGCCTGGTTCAAATGCGTTCGGGTGCCGCGTTACGTGCGGGCGTGGCGGCACGCCGCCAGCGGCCTGCGTCGTCGTCGGGCTCAGCCCGATTGCCCGACTCCTCCGCACGCCGCCAGCGGCCTGCGTCGTCGTCGGGCTAGGGTCGGGGTATGCGGGCTCTGGTCACCGGTGCCACCGGTTATGTCGGATCACGCCTGGTCACCGCGCTTCTGGACGCCGAGCACCAGGTGGCCGCGGCGACACGAAACCCGGCGCGCCTCAATCGTTTCGGCTGGTTCGGCGACGTCACACCGGTAAAACTGGATGCCGCCGACACCGAGTCGCTGGCCGCCGCATTCGCCGAATGCGGACCCGTCGACGTGGCGTACTACCTCGTGCACGCGATCGGGCAGCCCGGATTTCGCGACGCCGACCGGGCCGCAGCCGCGAACTTCGCGGAGGCGGCCCGCGACGCGGGCGTGCAACGCATCGTCTACCTGGGCGGCTTCGTGCCCGCCGACGAAGATCTGTCCGAGCACCTGACCAGCCGGGCCGAGGTGGCCCAGGCGCTCACCATCCCGGGCGGCCCGGAACTGGTGTGGCTGGGCGCGGCGATCATCATCGGCGCCGGGTCGACGTCGTTCGAGATGATGCGTTACGTGGGAGACCGCTTCCCGCTGATCCCGATCCCGAGCTGGATGGACAACCCGATCGACCCGATCTCCATCCGCGACGTACTGCACTATCTCGTCGCCGCGGCCGACCGCGACCGGGTGCCCGCCGGTGCGTACGACATAGCCGGCCCGGACACCACGTCCTACCGGGACCTGCTCAAGACGTATGCGCGCGTCTCCGGGCGCTGGCACGCCGGATTGCCGGTCGGCAGGATCGATACCACGCTGGCCTCGCTGATCACCGGCGTCGCCCTGCCGGTGCCGCCCGGCCTGGCGGGTGATCTGGTCGAGTCCCTGGACCACCCGATGGTGGCGTCCGCCAATGGGCTACGCGATCGGGTGCCCGACCCTCCCGGCGGCCTGCTCGGCATCGAGGAGTCCATCGCTCTGGCGTTGGCCGGCCAGGCCACGCGCCCGCCGCGGCCCGTCAACGCGCTGGCCGATCCGCACCACCTCGCCAACACCGATCCGGCCTGGGCCGGCGGCGACGCGCTGCGCATCCGCCGACTCGCCCGGAGGGTCACCCCGCCGGTGGTGCGCCCGACCCTGAAGCTGGTGAACATGGTCCCCGGCCCGGTGGCCGGGGCGGTGCGGACCGGCCTGGACATCCTCCTCGCCCTGACCCCGAAGGTGCTGCCCGCATGACCCAGTCGATGAGTCCGTACCACACCGGCGTCTTCTCGGAGCTCCGCCGTGCGGTCACCAATGTTGCTGTGCCGCACAATGAATCGCCCACGGTGGTGCGGCGCAGGCGGATCGTCGTCGCCATCGCGCTGGTGATCGGCGCCAGCGTGCTGGGGTATTCGCTGCGGCGCCATCCGGGGGAGTTCAGCTTCTACTGGTTGACCTTGGCGCTGGCGGGCGTGTGGACCGCCGGGGCGCTGATCTCCGGCCCGCTGCACCTGGGCGGCATCTGCTGGCGGGGCCGAAACCAGCGTCCGGTCATCACCGGCACCAGCGTCGGCCTGCTGGTCGGTGGCGCGTTCGTAGCCGGTGCACTGGTCGCCCGCGAAATCCCCGCAGTCGCCACGCTGATCACCCGGGTGCTGCTGTACGCCCACCAAGGATCTTTTCTGCTGGTCGTCATGATCACCGTTATCAACGGCGTCGCCGAGGAGCTGTTCTTCCGCGGCGCGCTCTACACGGCGCTGGGCCGCCACCACCCCGTGCTGATCTCGACCGTGCTCTACACCGCGGCGACCATGGCCAGCGGCAACGCCATGCTGGGCTTCGCCGCGGTCATCCTCGGGACGGTGTGCGCGCTGGAGCGCCGCGCCAGCGGCGGCGTACTGGCCCCGGTGCTGACGCACTTCGTCTGGGGACTGATCATGGTGCTGGTGTTGCCCCCGATATTCGGGGTCTGACCTCACTGCTCCGCCGACGCGACGACCTCGCGGGCCAGGGCGCCGAGCATGGCGGCCCGCAGCGGCCACACCGCGATCCGGTACAGCAGGCCCAGAACCCCGCTCGGCGCGAAGACCGCCCGCTGCGTGTAGCGGCTGCCGCCGCCGGTTTGGGGACGCACCGTGATTTCCAGCCACGCACGCCCGGGCGGACGTGGCTTCGAGCGCAGCCGCAATGTGCTGCCCGGATCGCTCTCGTCGACGCTCCAGCCCCTCAGCGGGAGGCGGCGGCGCCACCGGCCGCCGCTCGTCGCGGTATGCGCTGCCGACCAGACCTCACCCGGATCGGCCGCACTCATGGCCGTCCGCACTTTGGTGTAGACGATCGGGCCCGCCCAATCGGGGTCGCTGGGCAGCGGCTCGGCCGGCGCCGACCGCAGCGAGGACCAGGAGGCGTCGGCCAAGCCGCGAGAGGCTCGGTCCAGCGCCAACTCGACCGCGCGCCGGTAGTCGGTCAGACCGCCCGGCGGCGGCGCGATCACGGCGTCGATGTCCGAATTACGTACCACCGCATCGCATTCCAGCGATTCGACCAGCGGCCGCGCCAGCGCGGCCGGGATCGGGGTCACGGTCCCGACCCAGAGGCTGGCGATCGTCGGGGTCAGGAACGGCAACACGAGTAGGTAGCGCCTGCCCAGCCCCGCGACCTCGGCGTAGACCCGCATCATGTCGCCGTACTCCAACACGTCGGGCCCGCCGATGTCCCAGGTGCGCGACTCCGGGATCGGCGTCCTTGACAGCGACGCCGCCGCGGCCAGGTAGTACAGCACGTCGCGCACCGCGATCGGCTGGATCTTGTTGTGCACCCATTTCGGCGTGGTCATCACCGGCAACCGGTCGGTGAGGTGCCGGATCATCTCGAACGACGCCGACCCCGAGCCGATGACCACCCCGGCCTGCAGCACCACCGTCTCGATGCCGGAAGCGATCAGCGCGTCCCCGACGGCCTTGCGCGACGCGAGATGCGCTGAGAGATCAGCGTTTTCGGGATGCAGTCCACTCAGATACACCATCCGCCGCACCCCGGCACGTCGCGCCGCGGTCACCACGTTGCGGGAGGCGCGGGTCTCCGCGGCGGCGAAGTCCTTCGAGGTGCCCATCGAGTGGACCAGGTAGTAGACCACGTCGACGCCGTCGAACGCGGCGATCAGGGAATCGACGTCGTCGAGGTCCCCGCGCGCCACCTCGGCCTGTTGTCGCCACGGCACCTGCGCCAGCTTGTCGGGGTTGCGCGCCAACGCCCGAACCTGATGTCCCTCGTCGAGCAGTCGGGGCACCAAGCGGCCGCCGATGTAGCCGGTCGCTCCGGTCACCAGGCAGCGCACCCGTTCGGGCATGGAGCCTCCGTCGTTCGTCAGACATCGGGGTCTAACGAGGAGGGTTACCGCATCCAGGGATGCTTAAGCGCCGCGGCCGATCACCGCGACAGTCAGCGGTCGGTGAAGTTGGCGGCGCGCCGCTGCTGGAAGGCCGTTGCGCCCTCGACGAAGTCGGGGGATTTCAGCAACACGGATTGTCCGTCGAATTCGCGCTGCAGGGCCGGGTCCAACTCGGTAAGTGTGGCCGCGTTGATCGCCAGCTTGGTCTTGGCGAACGCCACGGCAGGGCCCGCCAGCAACCGCTCGATCACCTTGTCCACCTCGGCCTCGAAATCGCCGGCCGGGTAGACCCCGGTGACCAGGCCCCACGACAACGCCTCGGCGGCCGTCAATCGTTCGGGCAGCAGCGCCATCCGCATCGCCCGGATCCGGCCCACCGCGGCCGCGACCAACGCCGACGCACCACCGTCGGGCATCAGGCCGATTTTGGTGAAGGCGAGCATGAAAAACGCGCTCTCCGAAGCTAATACGACGTCACAGGCCAGGGCGATGGAAACGCCGACCCCGGCCGCGGGCCCCTGAACCGCGGCGACCACCGGGTGGGGCACTGCGGCGATCGCGCGCACCAGCCGGTTGATCTCGAGGACGATCTCGTCCGGCGGGACACCGCCGTCGTCGGAGACGTCGTCGGCGCTGATGCCCGCCCCGGAGCTGAAGCCGCGCCCGGCGCCGCCCAGCCGCACCATTTTGACCTCGGGGTCGGTGGCCGCGTACTCCATCGCGTCCGCGATGCCGGTGATTACCGGAAGGGTCAGCGAATTCAGGCTGTCGGGCCGGTTGATGGTCACCGACAACACGCCGTCGGACCGCGTGACGTCAAGGCCTGCGACGGGGACGAGGGTGGCTATCGCGGATGAAGGCATGGCCTCACCATAAGTGACCGGGATGCGCGGCCTGTCGGCACGGCTGCGAAGATGTCGAACGACCGCTGGTTCGGGTGTGCACGGTCAAGGGCGTCAGAGCGGACGAAAGGTCGGTGGATTGTGGCTGGACCGTTGAAAGGACTGCGCGTCGTCGAGCTGGCGGGCATCGGCCCCGGCCCGCACGCCGCGATGATCCTGGGGGATCTGGGCGCCGACGTGGTGCGCATCGATCGCCCGTCGGCCGGTCCCGGCGGCGTCGCGAAGGACGCGATGACGCGCAACCGGCGAGTGGTCACCGCCGACCTGAAGTCCGACGAGGGACGCGCAACCGTCCTCCAGCTGATCGCCAAGGCCGATGTGCTGATCGAGGGCTATCGCCCCGGTGTCACGGAGCGGCTCGGCCTGGGACCGCAGGACTGCGCCAAGGTCAACGAGCGGCTGGTCTACGCGCGGATGACCGGCTGGGGCCAGACAGGCCCACGCAGCCAGCAGGCCGGTCACGACATCAACTACATCTCGCTGAACGGCATCCTGCACTCCATCGGGCGGGCGGGCGAACGGCCGGTGCCGCCGCTGAACCTGGTCGGCGACTTCGGCGGCGGCTCGATGTTTCTGCTGCTCGGCATCCTGTCCGCGCTGTGGGAGCGGCAGACCTCCGGCAAGGGTCAGGTCGTCGACGCCGCGATGGTGGACGGCTCCAGCGTGCTCGTCCACATGATGTGGCAGATGCGCGCCTCCGGGATGTGGACCGACGCGCGCGGCACCAACCTGCTCGACGGCGGCGCCCCCTACTACGACACCTACGAATGCGCCGACGGCCGCTACGTCGCCGTCGGCGCCATCGAGCCGCAGTTCTACGCGGCCATGCTGACCGGACTCGGGCTGGACGGCGCGGACCTGCCCGGCCAGAACGACGTCGGCCGGTGGCCCGAGCTGCGGGCGATACTCACCGAGAAATTCGCCAGGCAGGATCGCGACCACTGGGCCAAGGTGTTCGCCGACTCCGACGCGTGCGTGACGCCGATTCTGGCCTTCGGTGAGGTGCAGACCGAGCCGCACATCACCGAACGCAACACCTTCTACGAAGTCAACGGCGGTCTGCAACCGCTGCCGGCGCCGCGGTTCTCCCGGACCCCGTCGGAGACACCGCGCCCCGCGGCGCCGGTGACCGACGCCGGGGACGTCCTGCGCGACTGGGTATAGTCCCCAACCAACAAGTTGGTCGGCAGCATCAGGAAAGGACTCGCATGGAGATCAAGGACGCCGTCGCCGTCGTCACCGGGGGAGCGTCGGGCCTGGGCCTGGCCACCACCAAGCGACTGCTCGACCGCGGTGCCCAGGTGGTGGTGATCGACCTGCGCGGCGAGGAAGCGGTCCGCGAGCTGGGCGATCGCGCCCGCTACGTGGAGGCCGACGTCACCGACGAGGCCGCCGTCGGAAAGGCGCTGGACGCCGCGGAGTCGATGGGCACGTTGCGGATCAACGTCAACTGCGCCGGCATCGGCAACGCCATCAAGACGCTGTCCAAGGACGGCCCGTTCCCGCTGGATGGCTTCAAGAAGGTGGTCGGGGTCAACCTGATCGGCACCTTCAACGTGCTGCGGCTGGCCGCCGAGCGCATCGCCAAGACGGAAGCGGTCGGTCCCGAAACAAGCCCCGAGCGTGGCGTCATCATCAACACCGCCTCCGTCGCCGCGTTCGAAGGTCAGATCGGCCAGGCCGCGTACTCGGCGTCCAAGGGTGGCGTCGTCGGCATGACCCTGCCGATCGCGCGCGACCTGTCGCGTGAGCTCATCCGCGTGGTGACCATCGCGCCGGGATTGTTCAAGACGCCGCTGCTGGGATCGCTGCCCGAGGAGGCGCAGGCCTCGCTGGGCAAGCAGGTGCCGCACCCGGCCCGGCTGGGTGATCCCGACGAGTACGGCGCCCTGGCCGTGCACATCGTCGAGAACCCGATGCTCAACGGCGAGGTCATCCGCCTCGACGGCGCCATTCGCATGGCGCCTCGCTGAGCCGCGGCCCCGTCGGGCACAACGTTCGCGCAAAACGAAAGCCCCCCGCGTCGGCGGGGGGCTTTCGTTTCACCAGGTCCAACGATTACTTGCGGAACCATCGACTGACGTTGGGTTCGGCCATCAACAGCCGTGCGAGCATACTCATGGCTGCCTCAGCTCGCCGCTTGGAGTTCGTCGAACTGCTCCGAGGTCTCGCCTTCCACCAGCACGTCGCCGTGGTAGAGGGCTTCGAAGTCAACTTTCATGACGTCGGCACTTGTGTCGTCGATCCACATGACACTGAGCGTATGGGCGCCCATTAAGGAATCTTTGAGTCACGATTCGGAAAATATTGGCAATTTACCGGCGAGTAGGTTCTCGGTCGGCGTGCCCGCGGATTTGGGCCGTGAGCTGCCTACTTGCTATACATTTTCTGGCCGGATTCTTATGGTCCCTGTGGTTTGAAAAGTGACGTTGAACGGTTCGGGCGGCCCCTGCGTATTACCGGACAGTGTTGGACGTGTGCCGATTAGCGTCGCCGGGGTCAAGCGGGCGGCCGGCACCTGATGTCATCGGCAGCGGAAGGGCTCGGAATGCTGCAGAAAACCGCGCGCCTCGCGATCAGGGCACCCCGCCTCGTCATCGCGATCGGCGCACTGGTTTTCGTCGTTGCCGCCGTCTTCGGCGTCCCCGTCGCCAAGAGCCTGTCGACGGGCGGTTTCCAAGACCCGAACTCCGAGTCCGCGCACGCAATCACCGTGTTGAGCGACAAATTCGGCCAGAGCGGCCAGCAGCTGCTGATCGTGGTGACGGCGCCAGGCGGCAGCAACAGCGAACAGGCCCGCCGAGTGGGCACCGAGCTCGTCGACCGGTTGCAGAATTCCCCGCTGGTCTATAACGTCGCCTCGCCCTGGACCAGGCCCACCGCCGGCGTGCCGGGCCTGCCGGACGACATGGTCAGCCGCGACGGCAAATCCGGACTCATCGTGGTCAACCTCAAGGGCGGTGAGAACCGCGCCCAGAGCAACGCCGAGACGTTGGCCGACCAGTTCATCCACGACCGTGACGGCGTCACCGTGCGGGCCGGCGGCGGGGCGATGGAGTACGCGCAGATCAACACGCAGAACCAGGCCGACCTGCTGGTGATGGAGATGATCGCGCTGCCGCTGAGCTTCCTGGTGCTGATCTGGGTGTTCGGCGGGCTCCTGGCGGCGGCGTTGCCCATGGCACTGGGCGCGCTGGCTCTCGTCGGTTCGATGTCGGTGCTGCGCCTGATCACCTTCACCACCGAGGTGTCGATCTTCGCCCTCAATCTGAGCACCGCGCTGGGCCTGGCGCTGGCCATCGACTACACCCTGTTGATCGTCAGCCGCTATCGCGACGAATTGGCCGAGGGCCACGATCGCGACGAAGCGCTCATCCGGACCATGGCCACCTCCGGGCGCACCGTGCTGTTCTCCGCGGTCACCGTGGCTTTGTCGATGTCGGCGACGGTGGCGTTCCCGATGTACTTCCTCAAGTCGTTCGCGTACGCCGGCGTGGCGACCGTCGCCTTCGTCGCGACCGCCTCGATCGTGCTGACCCCGGCCGCGATCGTGCTGCTGGGCCCCCGTCTTGACGCGCTGGATGTGCGCCGGCTGGCGCGTCGGCTGCTGGGGCGCGCACCCGCTGAGCCGGCCACACCTCCCGTCGAGGGAATGTTCTGGTACCGCTGCGCCAAGTTTGTGATGCGCCGGTGGGCGCCCGTCGGCTTGACCGTCGTTGCGCTGCTGTTGCTGCTCGGATCTCCGTTCTTGCGCGTGACGTGGGGCTTCCCGGACGATCGGGTGCTCCCGCGCTCGGCGTCGGCGCATCAGGTCGGCGACCGGCTGCGCAACGACTTCGCGCACGACTTGGCGACGTCGGTGCCCGTCGTCATCCCCGACGCCGCCGGCCTGAGCCCGTCGGACGTGGACAGCTACGCGGCCGACCTGTCGCGGGTCGCCGACGTGTCGTCGGTGTCAAGCCCCGGCGGCACCTTCGTGGCCGGCAGCCGGGTGGGACCGCCGACCGGGCCCACCGGGCTGGCCGGCGGGAGCGCGTTTGTCACCGTCGACAGCTCGGCGCCGCTGTTTTCCCGCGCGAGCGACACCCAGCTCACACGCCTGCGCGAGGTGTCCGCGCCGGCGGGCCGGACCGTCGAGATGGGCGGGGTGGCGCAGATCAACCGCGACAGCGTCGATGCCGTGACGGATCGGCTGCCGCTGGTCCTCGGGATGATGGCCGCGATCACCTTCCTGTTGCTGTTCCTGCTCACCGGCAGCTTGCTGCTCCCGGCCAAGGCGCTGGCCTGCAACTTCTTGTCGCTGACGGCGGCGTTCGGCGCGCTGGTGTGGATCTTCCAGGACGGCCACCTGGGCGCGCTCGGAACCACGCCGAGCGGGACGCTTGTCGCCAACATGCCGGTGCTGCTGTTCTGCATCGCCTTCGGGTTGTCCATGGACTACGAGGTGTTCCTGCTCTCCCGGATCCGCGAGTACTGGCTGGCGTCCGGCGCCGCCCGACCGGCGAAGCCGACTCCGAAAGAGGCCCACGCCGCCAATGACGAAAGCGTGGCGCTGGGCGTCGCCCGCACCGGTCGCGTGATCACCGCGGCCGCGTTGGTGATGTCGATGTCGTTCGCCGCGCTGATCGCGGCCCACGTCTCGTTCATGAGGATGTTCGGCCTCGGCCTGACGCTGGCCGTGTTGGCCGACGCCACCCTGGTCCGAATGGTGGTCGTCCCGGCTTTCATGCACGTGATGGGCCGATGGAACTGGTGGGCGCCCAAGCCGCTGGCATGGCTGCACGACCGGTTCGGCATCAGCGAGGCAGCGGCCGAAGAGGCCCCACCGGGGGCCTCATCCGAATCGGAAGGTGCAACGGCGTATGACGACAGCAGTCGACAACCCCTTCTTCGCGCGGGTCTGGAACCTGGTGGCCACCCATGAAGCCGAGCCGATCCGGGCGCTGCGCCGGGAGAATCTGACCGGTCTGTCCGGCCGGGTGCTGGAAGTCGGGGCGGGCATCGGCTCGAACTTCGCTCACTACCCGGACTCGGTCGACGAGGTGATCGCGATGGAGCCGGAACGGCGGCTGGCGGCCCGGGCCCGTGTCGCTGCCGAAGCTGTGCCCACCCGCGTCGTGGTAACCGGCGAGACCGCCGAAGCATTCAGCGGCGCGGAGCCGTTCGACGCGGTGGTGTGCTCGCTGGTGCTGTGTTCGGTGCGCGACCCGGGCCAGGTGCTGCGGCGCCTGTACTCGTTGCTGCGGCCGGGTGGGCAGCTGCGCTATCTCGAGCACATCGCCAGCACCGGCGGGCGGGGCCGCCTTCAGCGCGTTGCCGACGCGACGTTGTGGCCGCGGCTCTTCGGCAACTGCCACACCCACCGGGATACCGAGCGCTCGATCGTCGAAGCCGGATTCACGGTCGAAACGTCGCGGTCCGAGTTCACGTTGCCGGCGTGGGCGCCGCTGCCGGTGTCGGAGCTGCTGCTCGGGCGCGCGAGCCGGCCCTGAGCGACCGGGGGCTCTAGGTCAGCAGAGCTGGCAGCCGCTGCAGCAGCCCGGGCAGAGCCTGGCTGGCCGTCTCGCGCATGCTGATCGTCACGCTGCCCGACAACGGAGTGACCTCGGGATTGACCTCGATGACGACTGTGCCACGCGACAGCGCCAGCTCGGCCAGCCCCGCCGCCGGGTACACGATCGCCGAGGTCCCCACCACCACCATCACGTCCGCGGACTCGGTCGCCTCGACGGCGCGCCGCCACGGCTCGTCGGGCAGCTGTTCACCGAACCACACGATGTCGGGCCGGATCAGGCCGCCGCAGTGACATACCGGGGGCTCCGCTTCCAGCGCCGGTTCGGGCATCTGGGGCAGCGCACCGGAATAGCGTGTACCGCAACGCGCACAACGGAATTCGAACAGGCTGCCGTGCAGGTGGTACACCGATCGGCTGCCCGCGCGCTCGTGCAGGTCGTCGACGTTCTGGGTGATGACGCTGACATGGGCGTCGTCCTGCCACGCGGCGATGGCGCGATGCCCCGCGTTCGGTTGGACGTCGGCGACCAGATAGTGGCGCCACAGATACCAGCCCCAGACCCGCTGCGGGTTGTCACGCCAGCCCTGGGTGCTGGACAGCTCGTAAGGGTCGAAGCGCGCCCACAATCCGTTCTTGTCGTCGCGGAAGGTCGGCACACCGCTTTCGGCGGAGATCCCCGCGCCGCTGAGCACCGCTACTCGCATCCCACAAAGATAGCCGGGGGTAGGTGATACTGGACGGGTGGAACTGGGTGACTGGCTGAAGGTCGACATGAAGGCGGGAAAGCCGCTGTTCGACCAGCTCAGGACGCAGGTTATCGACGGAGTCCGGGACGGCGCGCTACCGCCCGGCACCCGCCTGCCCACCGTGCGCGATCTGGCCGGCCAGCTCGGCGTCGCCGTCAACACCGTGGCGCGGGCCTACCGCGAGCTGGAGACCTCCGCGATCATCGAAACCCGAGGGCGCTTCGGCACTTTCATCGCCCGCTACGATCCGACCGACGCCGCGATGGCGGCCGCGGCGCGCGAGTACGTCCGCGTTGCGCGCGGACTCGGGATGGACAAGGCGGACGCGGTGCGCTACATCGAAGCTGTGCCCGACGAGTGACGGGCGGGCGGAGGGCATCGAAACCCTCTGGCGCACCGGCCGTCTGGTAGCCGCGGGCTCAGCGCAACACCTTGTCCAGGGTGCGCAGGTTGCGCGTCGTGGTTGACGACTTGTACCGGGGCTTGCCCATCGTCTTGCCGATGCGGCTGTCCAGCGTGGCGCCCTTGGGGACCTGCCAGTAGACGACGCCGTCACCGCGGCGGATCTTCTCGTCGGGACCCGCGTCTTTGCCCAGCGCGGCGAGCTCGTCGAGTAAGGCCTCGTCGGCGACGAACGTGACGTAGGAGTGATAGCCGTCGACCTCGCGCTCGAACGGGTAGGCGTCGACCAGGGTGCGCACCGTGTCGATGTCGTACGCCAGCACCCACGCGTCGTAGCCGAACCGGTCGCGCAACGCCGCCTCGGCCTTTTTGCGCACCGACGCCACGCCGGCTTTTGACTCCAGCAGCACGTTGCCGGTCGCCAGGATGGTCCGGACCTCGGTGAACCCCGCCTCGGTGAGGGCGGCCGTCACCTCGGCCATCTTGAGGTTGACGCCCCCGACGTTGATGCCACGCAGGAAGGCCGCGTATTTGCTCATGCCCCGATTGCATCAGTTCGGCCGCCCGTCGAATAAGCCGGGCCTTCGCGACGTAGGCTTTCGTCATGCGACGTCAAGTCTTCGACGACAAGTTGCTGGCCTTGATCAGCGGGCACTCCCTCGGGGTCCTGGCCACCATCAAGCGGGACGGGCGGCCGCAGCTCTCGAACGTGAGCTACCACTTCGACCCGCGCAGCCTGGTGATCCAGGTGTCGATCACCGAGCCGCGCGCCAAGACCCGCAACCTGCGCCGCGACCCGCGGGCCTCGATCCTGGTCGACGCCGACGACGGATGGTCGTACGCCGTCGCCGAGGGCACCGCCGAGCTGACGCCCCCGGCGGCCGCGCCCGACGACGACACCGTGGAGGCGCTGATTGCGTTGTATCGCAACATCGCCGGTGAACACCCGGACTGGGATGAGTACCGGCAGGCCATGGTCACCGACCGTCGGGTGTTGCTGACGCTGCCGATCTCGCACCTGTACGGCATGCCGCCGGGGATGCGGTAGCCACACCGCGCTGTTTCGGCAGACCCACTAGGCTGCCCTCTATGGCTGAATCCAACGCCCGGCAGGGTGCGAAGTCGTCGCCGGAGTCCGCGGCGGCCGCGGGCACACCCGCGTCCGACGACGACACCAAGCGGAAATTCCGCGAAGCCCTGGACCGCAAGAGGGCGACGTCGTCGAGCGGGTCCGATCACAAAGACGGCGCCGGCAAGCAGTCGCGGGCGCACGGCGCGGCGGGAAACCGCCGGGAATTTCGCCGCAAGAGCGGCTGACGATCGTCAGCCATCCTCGGGCAATCATGGTGTCCGACAAGGTTTTCGCACGGTGAAGCGGCGGCCTCAGCCTTCCGGCGCGGTGAACACACCGATCGACGGGTCCGCTTGGCCGGGTTGGCCGCGTAGGCTGCCCCGGGTGCTGGGGTGGTCGAAGTTCACCCGGGACGGGTCGTTTTGGTATGCCCAGTCCGCCACGATGCTGCGGTGCGCGAATTTCCAGCTGCCGTCGTGTTTGGCGTAGGAGTCCAGGTATCGCCCACCGATGATGACGTCGATGTCGCGTTCGGGGCCGGCGAAGGTGTGAAACACCAGGCAGTAGATCTCGCCGCGAGCGGTGTCGCCTTCGACGTCGAAGTTCGTCGTGGTGATGTTGTGTTGGGAGACAAGCACATACGGCTCGGCGGCGCGCAGTTGGGCGATGAACTGCTCGACGCCGCCGGTCGAAAATTCGCCGTGCGAATCCGTCGCCTCGGGGTGGTACAGGCTACGCAGTGTGTCGTAGTCGGCGCGGTCGACGGCGCGGCAGTAGGCGTTGACGAGCTGGTGCAGTTCGTCACGGGCCAGCATCAGCGCCAGCCTGCCCTCGTCGACCACCACGCCACGATAACGCGGTCCGGTGAGTAGTCTTGCGACCTATGGGTCCCCGGGCCGAGGGTGCCGCGCGGAAGGAAGATCGTTGACGGTGAAACTTTGCCTCGCTCAAGATCCCCAGGCCGACAAGCTGCTGGACGAGAGTCCGTTGGCCTTGCTCGTCGGGATGGTGCTGGATCAGCAGGTCCCCTTCGAGACGGCGTTCGCCGGACCGAAGAAGATCGCGGACCGGATGGGCAGCTTCGATGTCACCGAAATCGCGGACTACGACCCGGACAAGTTCGCCGCGCTGTGCGCGCAAAGACCTGCGATACACCGCTTTCCGGGGTCGATGGCCAAGCGCATCCAGACGCTGGCGCAGATCATCGTGGACCGCTACGACGGCGACGCGGCCGGACTGTGGACTGCCGGCGACCCCGATGGACACGAGCTGCTGCGGCGGATCAAAGCATTGCCGGGTTTCGGCGACGTGAAGGCGCGGATCTTCTTGGCCCTGCTGGGCAAGCAGTACGACGTAACGCCGAAAGGCTGGCGCGCGGCGGCGGGGGAGTTCGGTCAGGCCGGTGCGCACATATCCGTCGCGGACATCGTCGACGCCCAATCGATGGGGAAAGTGCGCGCGTACAAGAAGCAGATGAAAGCGGCTGCGAAAGCGTCGAAATAGCGAGTCCACAGAAGGGAAGGGCGACGAAGTGAAGACACACATAACGTGTCCGTGCGGCGAAGCCATCGTCGGCAAGGACGAGGACGAACTGGTCGAACTGACTCAAGCTCACCTCGCCAGCGATCATCCTGGCCTCGAGTACGACCGCGACGCCATCCTGTTCATGGCGTACTAGCCGCAACACCCGCCGACGCGGACACGGGCGCCCCCGATCGGGGACACCCGTGGTCGCAGGTGACGAGACGGTGTCGGCGCCGGTTCGTTACGGCACCACCGTCGAGCCGATGGTAGGCATGAACTGGCACTGCTTTTCCTTGGTGGTGACCTGCCCGAAGATCGTCGACATGATGCTGCCCGAGCCGGTGTCGGCGATCGCGCTCAGCGTCGTCGGCCCGTCCGGGTTGATGTCCGGACGCGGCTTGAGCGCGACGGTCCCGGACTTGCCGGTGGTCAGGTTCACCCAGGTGACGTTCAGCGGCAGCTTCTGCACCTCGGCGGGTCCGGGCGTGCCGACCGCGGTGAAGACGTAAGCGGTCTGTCCGGCCCCCGGGCCGGGGAGCGGAATCTTGGCCGGGCCCGCCACCGACAGCGCGGTGGCGATGGCGCTGGTGCCGTCCGCCAGGCAATTGGTGCCGATCGACGGGTACATGAAGTCCTGGGTGGGCGGCGTGTCAGCGCCGAACCCGGGAGCCGCCGCCGCGGGGGCCGCGTCCGGCGCGGGAGCCGGAACCGGTGCGGGCGCCGGTGCGGCCTGTGGTGCCGGAGCGGGCGAGGGCGCCGGGGCGGCTTGAGGTGCCGGAGCCGGTACTGGCGCGGGGGCGGCTTGCGGTGCGGGTGCCGGGACCGGTGCGGCGACGGGCACGTTGGCCGGTTGGGCGGGAGCCGGCGCGGCGGGCGCGGCCGCCGGCGCGGGGCCGGCCGCGTGAGCCGGGTCGACACCCACCGGCAGGTGCGCCTCGGGTGCCGGGGCCGCGGGCGTCACTGCAGCGGGTGCCGGGCCGGCCGCGTGAACGGGGTCGATTCCGGTCGGCAGGTGGGCCTGCAAACCGGGTTCCGCGCCCGCAGCGGGTACGTGTTGCACCGGCGCGCCGGGATCGGCGACGAACTGATTCACTGCCGCCGCAACGTTTTTCGACTCCGGGGGTGTGCTCGGGTTGTGGGCGAAGGCTTGCGCCGCAGCCATCAGCAGCTGCGTCGCTTGCTGCGGGTCGGTCGCCGCCTGCTGGATGAGCGGGCTCAGCTGCGACAAGGCAGGCAGCCCCGGCAGCCCTGGGGCCGCATTCGGTAGCGGTATCGGCTGCGGCGCCGCCGGGTCGGCTGCCGCGCTCGGGCACAGCCCGAACGCGACAGCCGATGCCGTGACGACAGCGGCCAAACCTTTGGACAGATTCCAAGTGGTTGCCACGGTGTCCTCCGGTTCTAGAAGTGGTTTAGCCGTTTAGGGGGCTGATCAGGGCAGGGCGGCCAGCAGCGGCGCCGCCGGTCCCGCGGGGCTGACCGCCGGCGCGGGTGCCGCCGGTGCCGCGGGTGCCGCCGGTGCCGCGGGCGCGGCCGGAGCCTGACCCGATGCGAGCGCCGGCAGATCTTGCGGGAGCGTCACCTTCGGCGGCACGCTGACCGGCAGGCCGGCCGGCATGGCCGGCATGTTGACCTGCGCCTGTGGGATCTGCGGAGCGGGCGGAGTGGCCGGCGCCGCCGGAGACGACAGCCCCGGGATGGTCGGCAGGCCCGGGATGGTCGGAGCGGCCGGAGCGGCGGGACTCGCAGCCGCCGGCTGCGCACCCGTCAGGCCCTGGATCATCCCAGGAATGCCACCGGTCGCCGTCGACGGCGCGGCGGGGGTCGCCGACTGCGCCAACCCCGGAAGCAGGGAGTTGGTTGCCGACGACGGCACTTGGGTGGCAGGGCTGGTCGGCGCGGTCAGCCCGGGAATCGAGGGAAGGCCCGCCGCCGGAGCCGCCGCGGTCGCCGGCGAGGTGGCCGCCGGAACACCCGGGAAGCTGATGCCCGGGGTGGCCGGCGCCGCGGGCGGCGTGGCGCCGAGTGCGGTCGCGAGGTTCTGCAGGATTTGCGGTGCGTTGGCCGCCGAACTGATCAGCTGCTGCGGAATGTTCGGCACGGCCGGGGCCGGCACGGGGTCGGCGTGGGCGATTCCGCCCGTCAGTAGCGCTGCGGACGAACCGACCACGACGGCGGCTGCACGCATGTAAGTCCAGATGGTTGGCATGACTCTCCCTGATTGATCGATTACAGGTTCGGCGCTGAAGTTACTTTGATGCAGATGGGACTCAAGTGACACGTGTGGCATTTATAAACTCGTTACTGATACGAGCGAGACCGGTTACCGAACGGGCGAAATAACTGCTCGCAAGCCCCTCGATGGGCCGAGCGCGCTGCGGCGCGTGCCCCCCTCGCTAAAGTCGGGCGAATAGACACCACCTCGGCCGCCCCGGCGGCACCCATGCCCCAGCGGTTGGCGAGTCTGTGTAGGGCGGCCGCGCCGATGCTGCTCGTCGCGAGCATCGCCGCGCGGCTGGCCTGGACGTATCTGGCTCCCAACGGCGCGAACTTCGTCGACCTGCACGTGTACCTCGGCGGTTCCGCGGCGATCGACCACCCCGGCACCTTGTACCGCTACGTCTATGCCGACCAGACGCCGGACTTTCCGCTGCCGTTCACCTACCCGCCGTTCGCGGCCGTCGTCTTCTACCCGCTGCACCTGCTGCCGTTCGGCCTGGTGGCCTTCCTCTGGCAGATCGCCACCATGGCCGCGCTCTACGCCGCGGTCCGGCTCAGCCAGCGCCTGATGGGCGTGGCGGACGGCCCCACCGGCCGGCGCGTCGCGATGGGGTGGACGGCGGTCGCCATCTGGATCGAGCCGCTGCGCAGCACATTCGACTACGGCCAGATCAATGTGCTGCTGATGACCGCGGTGTTGTGGGCGGCCTACACCACGCGGTGGTGGCTGTCGGGGCTGCTGGTGGGCGCGGCGGCCGGCATCAAGTTGACCCCCGCGATCGCCGGTGTCTACCTGGTCGGCGCACGGCGGTGGGGCGCGGCGGTGTTCTCGGCGGTCGTTTTCGTTGCCACCATTGGGATTTCGGTGCTGGTCGTCGGCGACCAGACGCGCTACTACTTCACTGACCTGTTGGGCGACGCCCACCGAGTGGGCCCGATCGCCACCTCGTTCAATCAGTCGTGGCGCGGAGGCATTTCCCGGATCCTGGGCCACGACGTCGGATTCGGCGCGCCGCTGGTGGCCGCCGTCGTCGTCACCGCGGTGCTGGCGGTGCTGGCCTGGAGGGCCCTGGACGCCTCCGATCGGCTGGGCAGGCTGGTGGTGGTGGAGCTGTTCGGGCTGCTGCTCTCACCGATCTCCTGGACGCATCACTGGGTGTGGCTGGTCCCGCTGATGATCTGGGCGATCCACGGCCCGGTGCACGAGCGGCGCGGAGCGCGGATCGTCGGCTGGGGCTGGCTGGCCCTCACCCTGATCGGCGTGCCGTGGCTGCTGAGCTTCGCCCAGCCGACAATCTGGCAGATAAGCCGGCCGTGGTATTTGGCCTGGGCGGGGCTGATCTACATCGTGGCGGCCGTGGCGACGCTGATCTGGATCGCTGCGAGCGGCAGCCGAGAACAAGTTGCGGGTACCGCGCCGAATGTCACACCAGCGTGACCACCGACGCCGAGCGTCGAGCTGGCGTGACGCTCGGCGGAGGCGAAAGACGCCGACTAGTTGTCGACGATGCCGTTGATGTCGCGGGCCATATCGATGTCGTTCTGGGTGATACCGCCCTCTGAGTGCGTGACAAGAGCGAAAGTCACTGTCCGCCAACGAATATCGATGTCCGGGTGGTGATCCTTGCTCTCCGCGTGCTCGCCCACCCGCCGCACCGCGTCGATGCCGGCGAGAAAACTCGGAAACTTGATCGAGCGGCGCAGGGCGCCCTCGGCGCGCTCCCATCCGCCCAGATCGGGCAGTGCGGCGTCCACTTGCTCATCCGTTAACACAGCCATGCACCCGACGGTATACCGTCACTGCCCATGCCGACCCAGATCGTCGTCGCCGGCGCCGTGATCTGCGACTGCAAGGTCTTGGTGGCACAGCGCGCCACCCCGCCGGAGCTGGCCGGCCGCTGGGAATTGCCCGGCGGCAAGGTCGCCCCCGGTGAAACGGAACGCGACGCGCTGGCTCGCGAGCTGGCCGAGGAACTGGGCCTGGCAGTCGGTGACGTCGTGGTGGGCGACCGGCTCGGCGACGACGTCGCGGTGGACAGCCGATTCACGCTGCGGGCCTACCGCGTGCGGCTGATCCGGGGCGAGCCCGACCCCCGCGAGCACCGGGCATTGCGCTGGATCACGGCGGCCGACCTGCACGACCTGGACTGGGTGCCGGCCGATCGGGGCTGGCTGGCGGACCTGACGGAAATCCTGCGGCGAGCTACCTCGTAACGAGCCCACAGACTTCTGGCAGCTTAGGTACAGCCGCGTCGCAGTTGCCCACAGTGGACTTAATAGCACAATATGACTTGTAATAACGACGCCACACGAAGCGAAGCTGCCCTAGATGTGCGTGCCGATAGCGAGCCGAATGGTTGTTCAGACGTTCCCGTCGCGGCCACCGTGCCGGGCCGCTGGCGGGCGCACAAAAGCCGGTGCTCATGACGTGTTTTCGGGCAAATTCTGCACCCCCGGCGGACCTGATTTCGGCCTCCGCGGCGACCTATGCAGGGTGCCGTATCGCCCCGCGGCCCGCGGGCCTGAAATACCGAGCGCTGAGCCGATTCGAGCCGGCGCGGGCGGGTGGATCGCTGGGCTAGTTGCCGAACACAACGGTTGCCGGACATAACGGAGACGGGGCCGAACGAACGGCCTTACCCAAGGCCTGACGCTACCGAATCGGAGGAGAACTTCTTGACCGTCACACCTCATGTTGGTGGAGTGCTCGAGGAGCTCTTGGAGCGCAGCGGGCGATTTTTCACGCCCGGCGAATTCTCGGCGGACCTGCGCACGGTCACTCGTGAGGGCGGCCGCGAGGCCGACGTGTTCTACCGCGACCGCTGGAGCCATGACAAGGTCGTTCGCTCCACGCACGGGGTGAACTGCACCGGGTCCTGTTCGTGGAAGATCTACGTCAAGGACGGGATCATCACCTGGGAGACCCAGCAGACCGACTACCCGTCGGTGGGTCCCGACCGGCCCGAGTACGAGCCGCGCGGCTGTCCTCGCGGCGCGTCGTTCTCCTGGTACAGCTACTCGCCGACCCGCGTCCGCTACCCATACGCCCGCGGCGTCCTCATCGGGATGTACCGGGAGGCCAAGGCCCGACTCGGCGACCCGGTGCTGGCGTGGGCCGACATCCAGGCCGATCCCGAACGCCGTCGCCGCTATCAACAGGCCCGTGGCAAGGGTGGGCTGGTGCGGGTCACCTGGGCCGAGGCCACCGAGCTGATCGCCGCCGCCCACGTGCACACCATCAAGACCTATGGGCCGGATCGCGTCGCCGGATTCTCCCCGATCCCGGCGATGTCGATGGTGTCCTACACCGCAGGCTCGCGGTTCTTCGAGCTGATCGGCGCCCCCATGACGTCGTTCTACGACTGGTACGCCGACCTGCCGGTGGCCTCACCACAGGTGTTCGGCGATCAGACCGATGTCCCCGAATCCGGGGACTGGTGGGACGCGGCGTATTTGATGATGTGGGGTTCCAACGTTCCGATCACCCGCACGCCCGACGCACACTGGATGGCCGAGGCGCGCTACCGCGGCACCAAGGTGGTGACCGTCAGCCCGGACTACGCCGACAACACCAAGTTCGCCGACGAGTGGATGCCCTGTGCGGCCGGCACCGACGGGGCGCTGGCCATGGCGATGGGCCACGTCATCCTCTCGGAATGCTATGTGCAGAAACAGGTTCCGTTCTTCACCGACTATGCACGCCGCTACACCGACCTACCGTTCCTGATCAAGCTGGAAGAGCGCGGCGACATGCTGGTGCCGGGAAAGAACCTCACCGCAGCGGATCTGGGGGAGGCCTTCAAACGAGCCGAGAACGCCGCGCTCAAGCCCGCGGTGCTGGACCAGACCACCGGTTCGGTGGCGGTGCCGCACGGCTCGCTCGGGTTCCGGTACGGCGAGTCGGGCGTCGGAAAGTGGAACCTCGATCTGCACGACCTGATGCCGGCGCTCAGCGTGCGAGACTGCCTCGGCCACAACGGGGATGACGACAGCGTAATGGTCCACCTGCCCAGCTTCGACACGATCGACGGCGAGGGCACCACGGTGGCGCGCGGGATCCCGGTGCGCCGCATCGGTAAGCACCTGGTGTGCACCGTCTTCGACCTGATGCTCGCCCAATACGGGGTCTCCCGGCCCGGCCTGCCCGGCGATTGGCCCACCGGTTATGACGACGCCGGCCGGCAGAACACCCCGGCCTGGCAGGAGGCGATCACCGGAGTGTCGGCCGCCCAGGCCATTCGGGTGGCAAGGGAATTCGCGCACAGCGCCGAGGAATCCGGCGGCCGGTCGATGATCATCATGGGTGGCGGTATCTGCCACTGGTTCCACGGCGACGTGATCTACCGTGCGGTGCTGGCGCTGCTGATGCTGACCGGGTCGATGGGCCGCAATGGCGGGGGCTGGGCTCACTACGTCGGCCAGGAAAAGGTGCGCCCGCTCACCGGATTTCAGACGATGTCGATGGCTACCGACTGGGTGCGTCCGCCGCGGCAGGTGCCCGGCGCCTCGTACTGGTACGCGCACACCGACCAGTGGCGCTACGACGGCTACGGGGCGGACAAGCTGGCCAGCCCGGTGGGCCGGGGCAGGTTCGCGGGCAAGCACACCATGGACCTGCTGGCGTCCTCGGTGGCGATGGGGTGGAGCCCGTATTATCCCCAGTTCGACCGGTCCAGCCTGGACGTGGCCGACGAGGCGCGCGCCGCCCACCGCGACATCGCCGACCACGTCGCCGAGCAGCTCGGTCAACGTAAGCTCAAGCTCGCCGTGACCGATCCCGACAACCCCGTGAATTGGCCACGGGTGCTTACGGTCTGGCGCTCCAACCTGATCGGGTCGTCAGGCAAGGGCGGCGAGTACTTCCTACGCCACCTGCTGGGGACCGACTCCAACGCAACGGCGGTGCCGCCGCAGGACGGGATACGGCCGACTCAAGTGGCCTGTGCGGGGGACATCCCGGAGGGCAAGCTCGATTTGATGATGTCGATCGACTTCCGGATGACCTCGACGACGCTGGTGTCCGACATCGTGCTGCCGGCGGCGACCTGGTATGAGAAGGCCGACATCGCCAGCACCGACATGCACCCCTACGTGCACGCGTTCAGCGCCGCGACCGATCCGCCGTGGGAAACCCGTTCGGACTTCGATGCTTTCGGCGCCATCGCGCGTGCGTTCAGCGCCATGGCAAAGGATCACCTGGGCACCCGCACCGACGTGGTGCTCACCGCGCTGCAGCACGACACACCGGATGCGATGGCCTATCCCGATGGCACCGAATCCGATTGGCTGCACTCCGGCGCGACGCCGGTGCCGGGACGCACGATGGGCAAGCTCACCGTGGTGGAACGCGACTACACCGCCATCTATGACAAGTGGCTGACCCTGGGCCCGCTGGTCGACAAGTTCGGCGTGACTACCAAAGGCGTCACCGTGCACCCGTTCCGGGAGGTCGAAGAGCTCGCCGCCAAGTTCGGGGTGCTGAAATCCGGTGTGGCAGCGGGCCGTCCGGCCGTCACCACCGCGTCGCGGATGGCCGACGTGCTGCTGGCACTGTCCGGAACGACGAACGGAAGGCTGGCGGTCGAGGGCTTCCACGAACTGGAGAAGCGCACCGGTCAGCGGCTGGTGCATCTGGCCGAGGGCAGTGAGGACAAACGCATCAGCTACGCCGATACCCAGGCGCGGCCCGTTCCCGTGGTCACCAGCCCGGAATGGTCGGGCAGCGAAACGGGTGGTCGCCGCTACGCGCCGTTCACCATCAACGTCGAAAACCTCAAGCCGTTCCACACCCTCACCGGGCGGATGCATTTCTATCTCGCCCACGACTGGGTCGAGGAGCTCGGTGAGCACCTACCGGTGTTCCGCCCGCCGCTGGACATGAAGCGATTGTTCGGTCAGCCGCAGCTGGGTTCCGCCACGGAAGGTCCCGACGGCATCGGGCTCACCGTGCGCTACCTGACGCCGCACTCGAAGTGGTCTTTCCACTCCACCTATCAGGACAACCTGTACATGCTGTCGTTGTCGCGTGGCGGACCGACGATGTGGATGAGCCCGGGTGACGCCGCGAAAATCCAAGTGCACGACAATGATTGGGTGGAGGCGGTCAACGTCAACGGCATCTACGTGTGCCGGGCGATCGTCAGCCACCGGATGCCCGACGGCGTGGTCTTCGTCTACCACGTCCAGGAGCGCACCGTGGACACCCCGCGCTCCGAGACCAACAACAAGCGGGGCGGCAACCACAACGCGCTGACCCGGGTGCGCATCAAGCCCAGCCACCTGGCCGGTGGCTACGGCCAACACGCGTTCGCGTTCAACTACCTGGGGCCGACCGGCAACCAGCGCGACGAGGTGACCGTGGTGCGCCGCCGCGGCCAGGAAGTGCGGTACTGACGAATGAAGGTCATGGCGCAGTTGGCGATGGTGATGAACCTCGACAAGTGCATCGGCTGCCACACCTGTTCGGTGACCTGCAAGCAGGCCTGGACCAACCGGCCCGGTACCGAATACGTGTGGTTCAACAACGTCGAAACCCGTCCGGGGCAAGGCTATCCGCGCACCTATGAGGACCAGCAGCGGTGGCGCGGCGGCTGGATCCGTGACAAGAAGGGCCGGCTGCGGCTGCGCGACGGCGGGCGGCTGCACAAGCTGCTGCGGATCTTCGCCAATCCGAAGTTGCCCGTCATCGGCGACTACTACGAGCCCTGGACGTATGACTACGAAAACCTGACCAATGCGCCCGCGGGCGACACCTTCCCGACGGCCGCACCGAAAAGCCTGATCACCGGTGAGCCGATGAAGATTTCGTGGGGACCGAACTGGGACGACAACCTGGCCGGGTCGCCGGAGATCCTGTCCGGGGACCCGATCCTGAAGAAGGTCAGCGAAGAGGTGAAGCTCTCGCTCGAAGAAACCTTCATGTTCTACCTGCCCCGCATCTGCGAGCACTGCCTCAACCCGTCCTGCGTGGCGTCGTGCCCGTCGGGCGCGATGTACAAGCGCAGCGAGGACGGCATCGTGCTGGTCGACCAGGACCGCTGCCGCGGCTGGCGGATGTGTGTGTCCGGATGTCCTTACAAGAAGGTGTATTTCAACCACAAGACGGGCAAGGCCGAGAAGTGCACGCTGTGCTATCCGCGGATGGAGGTCGGCCTGCCGACCATCTGCTCGGAGACGTGCGTGGGGCGGCTGCGCTATCTGGGCTTGGTGCTCTACGACGTCGACAAGGTGCTGCAGGCGGCGTCGGTGGAAAAGGAGACCGATCTCTATCCCGCGCAGTGCGAGATCCTGCTGGACCCAAGCAATCCGGACGTCGTCGCCGCGGCGCGGGCGGAGGGCATCCCGGACGAGTGGATCGAGGCTGCGCAGCGCTCCCCGGTGTACGCGCTGATCCACACCTACAAGGTGGCGCTGCCATTGCATCCGGAGTACCGGACCATGCCGATGGTTTGGTACATCCCGCCGCTCTCGCCGGTGGTCGACGCCGTCAGCCGCGATGGGCACGACGGGGAAGATCTGGGCAACCTGTTCGGCGCCCTGGACGCGCTGCGCATTCCGATGCAGTATCTGGCCGAGCTGTTCACCGCCGGCGACACCGCGGTGGTGGAAAGCGTGCTGCGCAGGCTGGCGGCGATGCGCTCCTACATGCGCGACATCAACCTCGGCCGCGAGACCCAGCCGCATATCCCGCATTCGGTCGGCCTGACCGAGGAAGAGATCTACGAGATGTACCGGCTGCTCGCCATCGCGAAATACGAAGAGCGCTATGTCATTCCGACCGCCTTTGCGCCGCAGGCCCGCGATCTCGAGGAGATGGGCTGCTCGTTGACGGGCGACGGCGGGCCGGGCATGTACGAGTCGGACCCGGTGCCGGTGTCCGTGGAGACCTTCCACACCCTCCAGCAGCATGGCGACGATCCCGAAACCGCCCGGCGACCGGCACGGGTGAACCTACTCAACTGGGACGGCGGCCAGGTGCCCGCCGGAATGTTCCCCCGAGAGGAGCAGCGATGAAGCTGCTGTCGGCGCTGCGGGAGCGCTCCGCCAACCGGGCGATGCAGGATCGCCTGGTGTGGCAGGCGGCGTCGCTGCTGCTGGCCTACCCGGACGACCGACTGGCCTCGCGCCTGGACGTCGTCGACGAGTTGCTCGGCCACGTGGGCGGTGCGCAGGCAGAACTGCCGCGGCAGACGGTCGCGGCGCTGCGCGCGCGTGAGCCGATGGCCGCCGCGATGGACTACGTCGAAACCTTCGACATGCGCCGGCGGGCCACCATGTACCTGACGTACTGGACCGCGGGGGATACCCGCAACCGCGGCCGCGAGATGCTGGCGTTCGCCACCGCCTATCGGGAGGCGGGCGTGCAGCCGCCCGGCGGCGAGGCGCCCGATCATCTGACCGTGGTGCTCGAATTCGCCGCCACCGTCGATCCCGAGGTCGGGCGCCGGCTGCTGGAGCAGCATCGCGTGCCGATCGACGTGCTGCGTGGCGCCCTGGCCGAGGCCACGTCGCCCTACGAGCCGACGATCGCGGCGGTCTGCGCGACCCTCGCCCCCGCCACCGACCAGGAGCTGCGCCGCGCCGAACGGCTGGCGCAGGCCGGACCCCCGGTGGAATCCGTTGGGCTGCAACCGTTTACCTTGACCGTGCCGCCCCGCAAAGGATCGTCAAGTGTTTAGCAGCGTGCTGTTCTGGGACATCGCGCCCTACGTCACGCTCTCGGTGCTGATCGTGGGGACGTGGTGGCGCTACCGCTACGACAAATTCGGCTGGACCTCGCGATCTTCGCAGATCTACGAGTCGCGGCTGCTGAGCATTGCCAGCCCCATCTTCCATTTCGGCATCCTGGCGGTGTTCGCCGGACACGTGATGGGGTTGTTCATTCCGCCGAAGGTCACCCAGATGCTCAAGATGAGCGACCGCGTCTACCACCTGCAGGCGGTCGCCGCCGGGTCGATGGCGGGCATGGCGACACTGATCGGGATCGGGTTGCTCATCTACCGGCGGTTCACCCGCCCGGCGGTGACCACGGCCACCACCCGCAGCGACAAGATCATGTATGTGGTGTTGGTGCTGGCGATCGTGGTGGGCCTGTACTGCGACCTGATCGGGACCGGTCCGCACGGCGGCGAGTTCCACTATCGCTACACGGTCGGCCTGTGGTTCCGCCGGATCTGGATCCTGCAGCCGCACGGCGAGGTGATGGTCAACGCGCCGTTGGACTACCAGCTGCACGCCCTGATCGGGATGGTGCTGTTCACGCTCTGGCCGTTCACCCGGCTGGTGCACGTGTTCAGCGCCCCGGTCGCATACCTGTTCCGGCCGTACATCGTCTACCGCAGCCGCGAGGCGTCCAAGGACCAAGTCGTCGGCACCGCGCCGCGCCGCCGGGGCTGGTAGGGCCCGCCCCCGGGTGGGACCGGGCCACCTGCCGGTTCGCTATCCGGGGGCCTCGCTGCCACAATCACCGACGTGCTATTTCGCAACGTCGCCATCGTCGCCCACGTCGACCACGGAAAGACCACGCTGGTTGACGCGATGCTGCGGCAGTCGGGCGCGCTGCACCACCGGGGTGACGACACCCAGGAACGCATCATGGACAGCGGTGACCTGGAGAAGGAAAAGGGCATCACCATCCTGGCCAAGAACACCGCGGTGCACCGGCACAACCCGGACGGCACCGTCACGGTGATCAACGTCATCGACACCCCCGGCCACGCCGACTTCGGCGGCGAGGTGGAACGCGGGCTGTCCATGGTGGACGGGGTGCTGCTGCTGGTCGACGCCTCCGAGGGCCCGTTGCCGCAGACGCGATTCGTGCTGCGCAAGGCGCTGGCCGCCCACCTGCCGGTGATCCTGGTCGTCAACAAGACCGACCGGCCCGACGCCCGCATCGCCGAGGTGGTCGAGGCCAGCCACGACCTGTTGCTCGACGTCGCGTCGGACCTGGACGACGAGGCCGCCGCGGCCGCCGAGCATGCGCTCGGCCTGCCGACGCTGTACGCGTCCGGCCGCGCCGGCATCGCGAGCACCGAACAGCCCGCCGACGGCGAGGCGCCCGCCGGGGACAACCTGGACTCGCTGTTCGACGTGCTGATGGAGCACATCCCGCCGCCGTCGGGCGACCCGGAGGCCCCGCTGCAGGCGCTGGTGACCAACCTCGACGCGTCGGCCTTCCTGGGCCGGCTCGCCCTGATCCGCATCTACAACGGCAAGATCCGCAAGGGCCAGCAGGTCGCCTGGATGCGCGAGGTCGACGGGCTGCCGGTCATCACCAGCGCCAAGATCACCGAGCTGCTGGCAACCGAGGGCGTCGAGCGCAGCGCCACCGAGGAGGCGATCGCCGGGGACATCGTGGCGGTGGCGGGCCTGCCCGAGATCATGATCGGCGACACGCTGGCCGACCCGGACCACGCGCACGCGCTGCCGCGCATCACCGTCGACGAGCCGGCGATCTCGGTGACGATCGGCACGAATACGTCGCCGCTGGCGGGCAAGGTGTCCGGCCACAAGCTGACCGCGCGCATGGTCCGCAGCCGCCTGGACTCCGAGCTGGTGGGCAACGTGTCGATCCGGGTCGTCGACATCGGCCGGCCCGACGCGTGGGAGGTGCAGGGCCGCGGCGAGCTCGCGCTGGCCGTGCTGGTCGAACAGATGCGCCGCGAGGGCTTCGAGCTCACGGTCGGCAAGCCGCAGGTGGTGACCCGCACGATCGACGGCAAGCTGCACGAGCCCTTCGAGGCGATGACCATCGACTGCCCCGACGAGTTCGTCGGCGCCATCACCCAGCTGATGGCCGCCCGCAAGGGCCGCATGGAAGAGATGACCAACCACGCGGCGGGCTGGGTCCGGATGGACTTCATCGTGCCCAGCCGCGGCCTGATCGGGTTCCGCACCGATTTCCTCACCCTGACCCGCGGCACCGGCATCGCCAACGCCGTGTTCGACGGCTACCGGCCGTGGGCGGGGGAGATCCGGGCCCGTCACACGGGGTCGCTGGTGTCCGACCGCGCCGGCACCATCACACCGTTCGCGATGATCCAGCTCGCCGACCGGGGCCAGTTCTTCGTCGAGCCCGGGCAGGACACCTACGAGGGCATGGTCGTCGGAATCAACCCGCGCGCGGAGGATCTCGACATCAACGTCACCCGCGAGAAGAAGCTGACGAACATGCGGTCGTCGACCGCGGACGTCATCGAAACGTTGGCCAGGCCGCTCGAGCTCGATCTCGAGCAGGCCATGGAATTCTGCGCGCAGGACGAATGCGTCGAGGTGACCCCGGAGATCGTGCGAGTGCGCAAGGTCGAGCTGGACGCGACCGCCCGGGCTCGCAGCCGGTCGCGGGCCAAGGCCCGGGGCTGACACCGCGTGGTTGGGCGGGTTGTTGTGCAGCTGCTCGCTACCCTGATCAGCGTGCCGAGACGAGTCCGCCGCCTGTTGATGATGCTCGGCGGGCTGGTTTCGCTGGTCGGATTCGTCCTGTCGGCCTGCACGGTCAACCCGCCGCCGGCGCCGCAGAGCACCGATACGCCGCACAACTCGGTGCCGCCGCCGCCCCGGGTCAGCCAGATCATCATGGGCATCGACTCGATCGGCGCCGGCTTCAATCCGCATCTGCTGTCCGACCTGTCCCCGGTGAACGCGGCGATCAGCGCCCTGGTACTGCCGAGCGCCTTCCGGCCGGTCCCCGACCCCAACACGCCGACCGGCTCCCGATGGGAGATGGACCCGACTCTGTTGGTGTCGGCCGAGGTGACCAGCCAGAACCCGTTCACGGTGTCGTACAAGATCCGGCCCGAGGCGCAGTGGACCGACAACGCGCCGATCGCCGCCGATGACTTCTGGTACCTGTGGCACCAGATGGTCAGCCAGCCCGGGGTCGTCGATCCGGCCGGGTATGACCTCATCACCGGCGTGCAGTCGCTGGAGGGCGGCAAGCAGGCGGTCGTCACCTTCGCCGAACCGTACCCGGCGTGGAAAGAGTTGTTCAGCAACATCCTTCCGGCGCACATCGTCAAGGACGTGCCCGGCGGGTTCGCGTCCGGCCTGGCCCGGGCGCTTCCGGTCACCGGCGGGCAGTTCCGCGTGGAAAGTATCGACCCGCAGCGCGACGAGATCCTGCTGGCGCGTAACGACCGCTACTGGGGACCGCCTGCCAAACCCGCGCTGATCCTCTTCCGGCGTGCCGGGGCGCCCGCCGCGCTGGCCGACTCCGTGCGCAACGGCGACACCCAGGTGGCGCAGGTGCATGGCGGCTCGGCGGCCTTCGCGCAGCTGTCCGCCATTCCCGACGTCCGCACGGCCCGGATCGTGACGCCGCGGGTCATGCAGCTCACGCTGCGGGCCACCGAGCCCAAGCTGGCCGACACGCAGGTACGTAAGGCGATCCTGGGCCTGCTCGACGTCGACCTGCTGGCGGCCGTCGGCGCGGGCAGCGACAACACCGTCACCCTGGACCAGGCCCAGATCCGCGCGCCGAGCGACCCCGGATACGAGCCGACCGCGCCGCCGGCGATGACGACGCCCGCCGCGCTGACGCTGCTCGAGGGGGCCGGATACAAGGTCGAACCCAACACGTCGGCGTCGGCGGCGTCGCCGCCACCGAACCCGCCGAACACCGGGCCTCCGGAGGTCATTCGCGGCCGGATCAGTAAGGACGGCCAACAGCTCTCGCTGGTCGTCGGGGTGGCGGCGAATGACCCGACCTCGGTGGCGGTGGCCAATACCGCCGCTGACCGCCTGCGCAACGTCGGCATCGCCGCGACTGTGCTGGCGCTGGATCCGGTCGCGCTCTACCACGACGCGCTCAACGACAACCGCGTGGACGCGATCGTCGGCTGGCATCAGGCGGGCGGCAACCTGGCGACCCGGCTCGCCTCCCGGTACGGCTGTCGCGCACTGGAATCGACGCAGGTACCGATTTCCAATGGGCCGGCACCCACACCGTCCACCCCGGCCGCGCCGTCCAGCGGGCCGGCCGCGACGTCGACGACACCGGCCAGGACGCCGACCACGACACCGCCCAGCCGCCCCGCTGATCCCAACGCGCTGGTGCAGGCGCCGTCGAACCTGACCGGGATCTGCGATCGCAGCATCCAGTCGAACATCGACGCCGCGCTCAACGGCACCAAGGCCATCAGCGACGTGATCACCGCGGTCGAGCCGCGCTTATGGAACATGTCCACCGTGCTGCCGATCCTCCAGGACACCACCATCGTGGGGGCCGGGCCGAGCGTCCAGAACGTCAGCCTGTCCGGTGCGGTCCCGGTGGGCATCGTCGGCGACGCCGGCCAGTGGGTCAAGACCGGACCCTGACCCCGCTTGTCAGTCGGGGGGCCGCCCGGCCCGCGGCGGGATCACGGTGTCGACGATCAGCGTCAGCTCGCGCCGGTTCGGCGGAGACCCGTTGAGCAGGAAGTGCTGGTTGATCAGAGCCGACCCGATGCGCGCGGTGAGTGGCGTGACGCCCTTCGGGTCGAGGTCGCCGTCGTCTATCGCTGCCTGCAGGATCGATTCCATGATTTTCAGCCGCGGCTGCACCACCGCGTCGACGAAGATGGTCCGCATCTCGGGTTCGTGCAACAGCTGGTGGATGACATCCAGACCGGGAAAGCCGGTCTTTCCGGCCAGCAGATCACGCTGCGCGCTGAACATCGTCAGCAGGTTCTCTCTGGCCGAACGGCCGGACCGCAGTTCGGGCAGTGGCGGCAGCGCGTAAACCAAGGCGGCGTGCACCAGTTCGCATTTGGTGTCCCAGCGCCGATAGAGCGCGGCCTTGCCGGTGTGGGCGCGCGTCGCGATGCCCTCCATGGTCAGGCTGCCGTAACCGACTTCGGTCAGTTCGGCCAGGGTGGCCTCGTAGAGGGCGCGTTCGAGAACCTCACCCCGCCGGCGGCTGCGGCTGCCGGTGCGGTCTGCGTCGGTGAGCTGGGACACCCCTTGATAGTAGCCGTGGGCGTTCCTACCCGGTGAGGTTCGGGCGAGGTGGCCGCGCGGCGCCGAAGATAAGAAACGGTGTCGGGCACTAAAGCCGGCTGCCGATGCCGCTGCCGTCGCCGCTGACGGTAGGGTGCCCTGCATGCCCGAGACGCCGCGGCTGCTGTTCGTCCATGCGCACCCCGACGACGAAAGTCTGGGCACCGGCGCCACCATCGCCCACTACGCGGCCCGCGGCGCGGATGTCCGCGTCGTCACCTGCACCCTGGGCGAGGAGGGCGAGGTGATCGGTGACCGCTGGGCCGGACTCGCCGCCGATCGCGCGGACCAGCTGGGCGGCTACCGAATCGGCGAACTGACCGCAGCGCTGCAGGCGCTGGGCGTCGATGGTCCCCACTATCTCGGCGGTGCGGGCCGGTGGCGCGATTCGGGGATGAGTGGCGCTCCCCGCCGGCACCGGCAGCGGTTCATCGACGCCGACGAGCGCGAGGCCGTCGGCGCGCTGGTGGCCGTCATCCGCGAGCAGCGCCCACACGTGGTCGTGACCTACGACCCCGCCGGCGGCTACGGCCATCCCGACCACGTGCACGCGCACCGGATGACGATGGCCGCCGTGCCCGCGGCCGGTTCGCCGGCCGGCGCCGCCGGCTTTCCTGGCGAGCCGTGGGCCGTACCGAAGCTGTACTGGTCGGTCTTCGCGGCGCGCACATTCGGGGCGGCCATCGACACGCTGACACCCGAGGATCTGCGGCCCGAATGGTCGATCCCGCCCAGGGAGGCGTTCACCTTCGGCTACGCCGACGCCGACATCGACGCCGTCGTCGAGACCGGCCCGCAGGCCTTGGCCGCCAAGCGCGCGGCGCTCACCGCGCACGCCACCCAGGTGACGGTCGGCCCGACGGGCCGGGCCTGCGCGCTGTCGAACAACGCGGCGCTGCCGATATTCGGGGACGAGCACTACGTCCTGGTCGCGGGCGCCGCGGGCGAGCGCGACGAGCGAGGCTGGGAGACGGACCTGCTCGCCGGGCTGGGTTTCCCGGCGACCCCGGCACGGTAGGCTGCCAATCAGGCAGCCACGGAAGGAATCGCATGGACCCCGACCTGGACCCTAACCAGCAGCACTGGCAGGACCGGCTGGACAGCCTGCAATGGGTGATCGGCTCAATCCTGTCGAACATCGACAGCGTCCCGACCTGACCGAAACCGAGCCAAGCGTCGCATCCGTTGACGACGGCGCTGCGACCGATCCCGCGATCCGGTTCGTCGTGTTGGCCCTCTTGGCGGTCGACGGGGTGCTCTCCGCACTCGCCGGGTCCCTGCTGCTGCCTCTCTATATCGGGACGGTTCCGTTTCCCATCAGCGGGCTGATTTCCGGACTCCTCAACGCGGCGCTGGTGTGGGCCGCGGGTCGCTGGACCAGCTCACCCCGCGTGGCGGCCCTGCCGTTATGGACGTGGCTGCTGACGGTGGCGGTGATCAGCATGGGCGGCCCGGCCGACGACGTCATCCTGGGGGGCGGCGGCTTGATGGCCTACGGGGCGTTGATACTGCTGGCCCTGGGCGTTGTCCCGCCGGTTTGGGTGTTGTGGCGGCGCGGCCACCGCACCTGACATTGGGCCGGGATGTCACCCGTGTGCCCCCGCCGGTGTGCCGCTACTGTTGACTGTTGCCCGGACGGGACCCGCCACCGGGTGCCACGATTTCACATGTTGGGACGCGCGGATGAAATTCGATCGTCGGGGAGTTACACGAAGGTGCTGTTGACTCCGGGCGAGGAGCCTGTCGCTCTGCCTAACCCTGCGGTTCCGGCCAAGTCCTCCGCCGACGTCAGCGCCTCGGCGCTGCGACGGGTACTGCGGCGGGCCCGGGATGGCGTCGCGCTCAACGTCGACGAGGCGGCGGTCGCGATGACCGCGCGCGGGTCGGATCTGTCGGATCTGTGCGCCAGCGCGGCGCGGGTGCGCGACGCGGGACTGGAGTCGGCCGGACGGCGCGGCCCCGGCGGCGGGATGCCGATCACCTACTCGCGCAAGGTTTTCATCCCGGTCACCCACCTGTGCCGGGACAGCTGTCACTACTGCACCTTCGTCACCGTCCCGGGCAAGCTGCGTGCCCAAAAGGCCGGCATGTACCTCGAGCCCGACGAGATCGTCGACATCGCTCGCCGCGGAGCCGAACTCGGTTGCAAGGAAGCACTATTCACCCTCGGTGATCGGCCCGAGGATCGCTGGACGGAGGCGAGCGAGTGGCTGGAGTCGCGTGGCTACGACTCCACGCTGTCCTATGTGCGGGCGATGGCGATCCGGGTGCTCGAGGAGACCGGGCTGTTGCCGCACCTGAACCCCGGCGTGATGAGCTGGTCGGAGATGGCGCGGCTCAAGCCCGTGGCGCCGTCGATGGGCATGATGCTCGAGACGACCTCGCGGCGGCTGTTCGAGACGAAAGGGCTTGCGCACTACGGCAGCCCGGACAAAGACCCCGCGGTGCGCCTGCGCGCGCTGACCGACGCGGGCCGGTTGTCGATTCCGTTCACCACCGGCCTGCTGGTCGGCATCGGCGAGACCCTTGCCGAACGCGCCGACACCTTGCATGCGATTCGTAAGTCGCACAAGGAGTTCGGCCACGTGCAGGAAGTGATTGTGCAGAACTTCCGGGCCAAGGAACACACCGCGATGGCCGCCGTTCCCGACGCCGGCATCGAGGATTACCTTGCGACCGTGGCGGTCGCGCGACTGGTGCTGGGGCCGGGGATGCGCATTCAGGCGCCACCCAACCTGGTGTCGCGTGACGAGTGCCTGGCGCTGATCGGCGCCGGAGTCGACGACTGGGGCGGGGTGTCGCCCCTGACGCCCGACCACGTCAACCCGGAGCGGCCGTGGCCGGCGCTGGACGAATTGGCCGCCGTCACCGCCCAAGCCGGTTACGAGCTGGTCCAGCGGCTCACCGCACAACCCAGGTACGTGCAGGCGGGTTCGGCCTGGATCGACCCGCGCGTACGCGCGCATGTGACGGCGCTGGCCGATCCGGCGACCGGACTGGCCCGCGACGTCAACCCGGTGGGGATGGCCTGGCAGGAGCCCGACGACGTCGGCTCCTCGGGCCGGGTCGACCTCAACGCGGCGATCGACAGCGAGGGCCGCAACACCGAAACCCGCAGCGACATCGACAGCGCCTTCGGCGACTGGGAGTCGATCCGCGCGCGGGTCCACGAACTGGCCGCCGAGGGCGCCAAAGCGCCGCAGCGGATGGACACCGACGTGCTCGCCGCGCTGCGCTCCGCCGAACGCGACCCCGCCGGCTGCTCCGACAGCGAATACCTGTCGCTGGCGACGGCCGAAGGTCCGGCGCTGGAAGCCGTTGCCGCGCTTGCGGATCTGCTGCGTCAGGAGGCCATCGGCGACGACGTGACCTTCGTGGTGAACCGCAACATCAACTTCACCAACATCTGCTACACCGGGTGCCGGTTCTGTGCGTTCGCGCAGCGCAAGGGCGACGCCGACGCGTACTCCCTGTCCACCGCCGAGGTCGCCGACCGCGCGTGGGAGGCGCACGTGCAAGGCGCCACCGAGGTGTGCATGCAGGGCGGCATCGACCCCGAGTTGCCGGTCACCGGCTACGCCGACCTGGTTCGGGCCGTCAAAGCGCGGGTGCCCTCGATGCATGTGCACGCGTTCTCCCCGATGGAGATCGCCAACGGAGTAACCAAGAGCGGGTTGAGCATTCGTGAATGGCTGATCAGCTTGCGCGAAGCGGGCCTGGGCACCATTCCGGGCACCGCCGCCGAGATCCTGGACGACGAGGTGCGCTGGGTGCTGACCAAGGGCAAGCTGCCGACGTCGCTGTGGATCGAGATCGTCAGCACCGCACACGAAGTGGGACTGCGGTCGTCTTCGACCATGATGTACGGCCATGTCGACAGCCCCCGGCACTGGGTCGGCCACCTCAACGTGCTGCGTGACATCCAGGACCGCACCGGCGGGTTCACCGAATTCGTGCCGCTGCCGTTCGTGCATCAGAGCTCACCGCTGTACCTGGCCGGCGCGTCGCGGCCCGGGCCCACCCACCGTGACAATCGGGCGGTGCACGCGCTGGCGCGAATCATGTTGCACGGCCGTATTTCTCAGATCCAGACCAGCTGGGTCAAGCTCGGTGTCGAGCGCGCCCGGGTGATGCTGCGCGGTGGCGCGAACGATTTGGGCGGCACGTTGATGGAGGAGACGATCTCGCGGATGGCCGGTTCGGAACACGGCTCGGCCAAGACGGTGGCGGAACTGACCGCGATCGCCGAGGGCATCGGTCGCCCGGCGCGTCAGCGCACGACCGACTACACGACCTTGGCCGCGTAGTTCGCTTTTTGCACAGGCAAACCGGCGCGGTCGCGAGCGCGCTGCCGGGGAGGGCCGTGGGCCCACCACTGCATCACGCATCCGCAACCGCGCCGGTGTAAAAGCCGCGGGTCGGGTGCGCCGCCCGCTCAGCGGTTGCCGAGCGGGCGTGCCGGTCGACTTAGTAGTTGTTGCAGACGGTGGCGACTTGCTGGATGGTCCCCATGAACGCAGCGGCCTGCGGCATGGCTTGGATCTCCTGCTCCATCTGCACGCGCTTCGCCGGCGGGGCGGCGAGGAACTTGCGCAAGTAGCTCTGCGCCATCGGCGATTGGTTGAATTGCTGGGCCGTGGCCGGGTCCGTCGCGTTAAGCGCGGCCATGACCTGCCCGTAGTTACACGTCGTGTCGGTGACCGGGTCGGCGGACGCCACCCCGGCCGCGGCGGTCAGCGCCACCGCCGCGCTGCCAACGGCAACGCCCAACTTGCTCAACGACAGCCTCATGTGTGTACACCTTCCCCAGTTAATGCACCGCTGCAACGGCGATGACATCTGCCGAGCGGTTGCCGTCTTTCGGTCGAGGTTACCAGGCCCCGCGAGCGTGCCTGTACCGCAACAAATATCGCAGGCCACCGCCCCGGCGTTACTCGATGCAGGTCAGCGGCTCCTTCGCGGCGTTCGCGCACGGCGAACAAGGGTCGCCGGACGGACCGCGAGACTGCCGGTCTTAAATCTATGCTTCGACAGGCGCGCCGAATGGTTGACCTGTATCTGCAACGTCTAGTATCAGTAACCGAAAGCTTCACCGGAAGCGGTGAACCGCCGGTGCGAGCCCGAACAGCAGCCCACAGTTCCGCCCGCCAGATGGCCTAGTACATGGAGGAGACGTCTGTGACGTACACGATCGCCGAACCCTGTGTCGACATCAAGGACAAGGCCTGCATCGAGGAGTGCCCAGTCGACTGCATCTATGAGGGCGGCCGGATGCTCTACATCCACCCCGACGAATGCGTCGACTGCGGGGCGTGCGAGCCCGTCTGCCCCGTCGAAGCGATCTATTACGAAGACGATGTGCCGGACCAGTGGAGCCAGTACACGCAGATCAACGCCGACTTCTTCGCCGAGCTGGGCTCGCCCGGCGGCGCGGCCAAGGTGGGCATGACAGAGAACGACCCGCAAGCGGTCAAGGATCTGCCACCGCAGGGCGAAGGCGACTGAGCCGCCCGGTGCCACAGCCGCTCAAAAAGCGCCGGCCCGCGGTGTCGGTTTCCCTGCCGGAGTTCCCCTGGGACACCCTGGCCGCCGCGAAAGCGCAGGCCGGCGCCCACCCGGACGGAATCGTCGACCTCTCCGTCGGCACCCCGGTCGACCCGGTCGCTCCGGTAATCCAGGAGGCGCTGGCCGCAGCCGCGTGGGCGTCGGGGTATCCCGCCACCGCGGGCACCGCCCGGCTGCGCGAATCGGCCGTTGCCGCCCTGAACCGCCGGTTCGGGGTCACCGGGCTGGCCGAGGCGGCCGTGCTCCCGGTGATCGGCAGCAAGGAGCTCATCGCCTGGCTGCCCACGCTGCTGGGCCTGGGTCCTGCGGATGTGATCGTGGTGCCCGAGCTGGCGTACCCGACCTATGACGTCGGGGCCCGGTTGGCCGGGGCGCGGGTGCTGCGCGCGGATTCGCTGACTCAGCTGGGCCCGCAGGCGCCGTCGCTGTACTACCTGAACTCGCCGAGCAATCCGACCGGGCGCGTCTTGGGGGTCGACCATCTGCGCAAGGTGGTCGGATGGGCCCGCGACCGGGGCTGCGTGGTGGCCTCCGACGAGTGCTATCTGGGGTTGGGCTGGGACGACCGGCCGCTGTCGGTCCTGCACCCCGCGGTGTGCGACGGCGACCACACCGGCCTGATCGCGATCCACTCGCTGTCGAAGAGCTCGTCGCTGGCCGGATACCGGGCCGGGTTCGTCGCCGGGGACGCCGAGCTGATCGCCGAGCTGCTGGCCGTGCGCAAACACGCAGGCATGATGGTGCCCACGCCGGTGCAGGCGGCCATGGTGGCCGCCCTGGACGACGACGCCCACGAACTGGCTCAGCGGGAGCGCTACGCACGGCGTCGCGCCGCCCTGCTCCCCGCGCTGCGCTCGGCGGGGTTCGCCATCGACCACTCCGAGGCCGGCCTCTACCTGTGGGCCACGCGCGGCGAGCGATGCCACGACAGCGTCGGCTGGCTGGCGCAGCGTGGGATCCTGGTGGCGCCAGGTGATTTCTATGGGCCCCGCGGTGCGCAGCATGTGCGGGTTGCGCTGACCGCCGGCGACGAGCGGATCGCGGCGGCCGTGCAGCGGCTCGCCTGACCGGTGACGATGCGCGCCGTGCGGCGGCGCGAGGAGGAGCCGGGCCATGCATCCCGGCCGGGCTGCACCCGCCCACGACGGGGGCCCGTTAGCGTGCACAATGCATCGGAGGCGTTTCACGTTCCCCACCTCGGTTAAGGACGGTGCTCGTGACCAGTTCGACCGGCAAGCTGCGCATCCCGCTTTCGTTGGGGGACATCGCCAAGCGGGTGTTTCTCGGTAAGCCGCTGATCACCGAGGACATCGCGTCCGAGAAGCTGTCGAATTCCGTTGCGCTGGGCGCGCTTTCGCCTGACGCGGTCTCGTCTGTCGCATACGGTCCCGAGCAGATCCTGATCGAGCTCTTGCCCCACGCCGGGCTGGCCGCGTTTTTGCTTCTGCTGCCCATCACCGGTGTCATCCTGCTGATCCTGGTGCTGGTGGCCGCCTCGTATCGGCAGGTGGTGATGGCCTACACCCGAGCCGGCGGGTCGTACATCGTCGCTCGGGACAATTTCGGGCCCAAGGTGGCGCAGATCGCCGCCGCGGCGCTGCTGATCGACTATGTGGTCACCGTCGCCGTGCAGTCGGCGGCCGGCACCGTCGCGGTGGTCTCGGCGATCCCCGCGCTGGGCCCGTACAGCCTCGAACTCACGGTCGCCGTGGTGCTGTTCATCTGCTACGCCAACCTGCGCGGCCTCCGGGAAGCGGGACTGCCGTTCGCGGTGGCGACCTATTCCTTCATCGCCATGGTCGGCCTGACCATCGTGGTCGGCGTGGTCCGCGCCTTCCTCGGGAACCTGCCGGTCTACGATCCCGCCCACCTGCCCGGGACCGTGCCGGTGCATCAGGGCAACGGGTTGGTGCTGGGCGCCACGATTTTGGTGCTGCTGCGCGCGTTCGCCAACGGCGGTTCGTCGCTGACCGGGGTGGAGGCCATCTCCAACACGGTCGACTACTTCCGAAAGCCGCAGGGCCGCAACGCGCGTCGGGTGCTGACCGCGATGGCCACCGTCCTCGGCCTGCTGCTGGCCGGCGTCGCCTACCTGGCCCACGTCACGCACGCCACCCCGTACCTCACGGAGTATCCCTCGGTCTTGTCGCAGATCGGGCGGGCCGTCTTCGGCGGCGGCACGGTGGGCGACGTGTTCTATGTCCTGGTGCAGGCGGCCACCGCCGCCATCTTGTTCACCGGCGCGAACACCAGCTTCAACGGTTTCCCGGCCCTGGCCAGTTTCGTCGCCGAAGACCGCTTCCTGCCCAGGCAGCTCACCAAACGTGGTCATCGCCTGGTGTTTTCGAACGGGATCATCACGCTGACCGCGCTGTCGGTCGCGTTGCTGGTGGCCACCGGCGGGTCGGTGAACGCGCTGGTGCCGTTCTACGCGATCGGCGTGTTCACCGGTTTCTCGATGGCCGGCTACGGGATGACCAAGCACCATCTCACGCATCGGGAACAGGGCTGGCGCCGCCGGCTGGCGATCAACCTGTCCGCGGCGATCCTGTCGACGATCGTGGTGGGAATCTTCGCGGTGGCGAAGTTCACCGAGGGCGCCTGGCTGGTGGTCGTCGTCTTCCCGCTGTTGGTGTTCATGCTGACCCGGCTCAACCGCGAATACCGCGCCGAGGCAGCCATTCTCGAGATGTTCCGCACGGACCGCCCGGAGCTGGTGAAGTACGCGCGGCACCGGGTGTTCGTGTTCGTCGACTCCGTCGACCTCGCTGTGATCGAGGCGCTGCGTTACGGCAGGGGACTGCGCGCCGACGAGCTGATCGCGGTGCATTTCATGGTCGACCCGGCACACGCGGCGCTGCTGCGAAAGCGTTGGGACCATTTCGAACTCGACACTCCGCTGCGGATCGTGGACTGCCCCGACCGCCGGATCAGCCGGGCCGCGCAGCTGCTGGTCGCCAAGGCGCGCGACGAGCACGCGGGCACCAACGTGACGGTGCTGTTGCCGCGACGAACGTTCGCGCCGCTGCTCGGCCGGGTATTGCACGACCGCACCGCCGACAAGATCTCGCGAGCGGTCAGCCTCATTCCCGACGCGGCGGCGACGATCGTGCCCTACGACGTCGAATCGCGGATCCGGGAGGCCTATCCCGACACCCTCGAGCAGCGAATCGGTCAGGGAGTCGACAAGATCGAGGCGTGGGTGTCGAAGGATGAGGACGAGAATGTCGACGCCTACGAACACCCGGATCGGCCGCGGTCGGTGATCATGGTGGCCGGCCTGATCTCCGGGCAGCGCGCCAGCATCGAGGGGCGCGTCAACGAGGTCCAAGACGTTACGAACCGAGGCCGGACCCACCGGCAGATCGTCATCGGCGACAGCACCGGCGAAATGACGGTCTCCTTCCGCCCGGGGCACGGGGGCGCCGACATCCAGCCCGGTCAGGTGCTGCGGATCACCGGGAAGGCCCGCCAGAGCGGCACCCGCGCGATATCCATGCTCGATCCGGCGTACCAGGTCGTCGAGGATCCCGCGAAGGAGGCCGGGCAGTCCGAGGAGGCCGAGGAGTCCGGAAAGGCCGGAGCAGCCGCGAAGGATTCCGAAATCGCCGGCGATACGTAGCGGCGCGCGGTGGCGCCGCCCGAGCGACCCGAGCCGGGCGCGTCGGCAATTTGCGCGCGCCTTGAGTCAAACCCAACCGACGGCGGCCGGACAACCCGAACGAGAGTTGTACAGAACATCAACAGCTAACGCTGCCGGCATGTCGAAGGCGCGTGCAGCCCCGAACTCCATGGGAGGCCGGACTTCTGGTATTGGGCACGATCGCATGCCGTTCTAGAGGCAACGATTACGAACACCCGGTGCAGGACTCGGCGGGCCGCGCGCCCGGGCGGCTCCTCGGCAGGCCGGCTACCGTGCGGGGCGAGATGCCGGTGCCGCGCAGCCGATGCCGGCGCGTTACCGGGTGTCGTGCCGCCCGCCGTCGCGCGGCGTTTCCGCCGACCACGCACGGATCGCGCGGCCCCACCGACCGCCAGTGCATTTGCTCGAATACCCGAGAGCGAATCCGGCTGGCGCGGGCGCGCCCGTGGCGCACAAAACCCACGTAAATTGGCCATCTTTACTTGTGGACTGGTTCTAATCCGGATTCATTGATAGACAATACGGTGAAGGTGTGGGGCCAGGATCGAAGCGGCGAGCTTGCGGCGCCGAAGCCGGGCATCGGTGTCGGGTCCGGGACATTGTCCGGCGGAGCCGAGGCGATGTCCTCCCGGCCACCAACGCTGCGACCGTGATGTGAAGGATGTTAAGTGGCCGTGAGGGTTTCGTCACTGTCTGCGATCGACGCGGGTCGACTCCCGCGTTGCGCGACGCACCCTTGCGCGGCCGAGACGCGGTGAACAGGAGCTGGCAATGTCGAACAACATCACCTGGCACGACCATCAGATCAGCCGCGCCGAGCGCGAGGGTCTCAACGGCCACAAGGGCTGCGTCATCTGGTTCACCGGCCTGAGCGGCAGCGGCAAGAGCACGGTGGCCAACGCCGTCGAGCAGAAGCTCCACGCCAGGCGGATCCGCAGCTACCTGCTGGACGGCGACAACGTCCGCTACGGGCTCAACGCCGGACCGGATCTGCTCGAGGAGCGACACGGCCCGGAGTTCGCGAAGCGGTTCGGCCTGGGATTTTCCGCTCAGGATCGTGAAGAGAACATCCGTCGTATCGGCGCGGTCGCCAAGCTGTTCTGCGAGTCCGGCACCATCGCGCTGACGGCCTTCATCAGCCCCTACTTTCGCGATCGTGACGCGATCCGGGCGACCCTGGATGACGGGGATTTTCAGGAGATCTTCATCGACACCCCCATCGAGGTCTGCGAGCAACGCGATCCCAAGGGGCTCTACAAGAAGGCCCGGGCCGGCGAGATCAAGGGGTTCACCGGGATCGACGATCCCTACGAAGCGCCGCCGCGGCCGGAGTTGCGGCTCGAGGGCGGCACAAAGGACGCGGACACGCTGGCCGATGAGGTGATCGCCCATCTCGAACGGGTGGGCGTCATGTCGGCCACGGTCCGGCGAGATGCATAACGGGCAGGTCCGGCGGCGACGCACCGAAACGAGGTCATTGTCATGAGCTATCAGGGTCATAACGGGAAGCCGATCGTGGAACGGGTGTCCACGGAGAATGCGGCGGGTCAGATCGACGGGCTGGCACGCATCCCGATCTCCAAGGCCACCGCACACGAGGTCATCAGCCTGTCCTACGGGTTCTTCACCCCGCTCTCGGGGTTCATGGGCCGGCGCGAGGTGGACGGCACGCTCGACAAGTTCCAGCTGTCCGACGGCACGCTGTGGAGCATCCCGATCGTCTTCGACCTGTCGGCCGAAGACGTCGAGAAGTTCGGGGTGAAAGAGGGCCAAAGCGTCGTCCTCGAATATCACGACGCCCCGATGGCGCTGTTCGAGGTCTCCGAGATCTACGAGTACGACTTGGAGCGCATGGCCGAAAAAACCTACGGCACTACCGATCCGCGGCATCCGGGCGTCAAGAAGACGTTGGCTTACGCGAATCGGTTCATCGGCGGCGACATCACCCTCATCAACGAGCCGGTGTTCAACGAACCCTTCAAGAGCTTCTGGCTCACGCCGCGGCAGCACCAGGACGCGCTGGCGGAAAGGACCTGGAAGCGCACCGTCGCCCATCAAACCCGAAACGTCCCGCACAGCGGTCACGAAGCCTTGATGAAGCAGGCGTGGCTGGCCGCGAACGAGGATCAGCCCGTCGACAACCTGAACACGGGCGTACTGGTCAACGCCATCATCGGCCAGAAGCGTGTCGGGGACTACATCGACGAAGCAATCCTGTTGACGCAGAACGAGTTACGCACAAGCGGATATTTCCGCGAGGACATCCACCTGGTGTCGTTCACGCTGTGGGACATGCGCTACGCGGGACCCCGGGAAGCGATCTTCCACGCGATCCTGCGGACGAACCTCGGCTGCACGCATCACATGTTCGGACGCGACCACGCCGGCGTTGGCGATTTCTACCACCCCTACGATTCGCAGAACATCCTCAAGCAATACCGCAGCGAGCTGGGGATCAAGCCGGTGTTCCTGCGGGAGAACTGGTACTGCCCGGTATGTCAGGAGGTCACAAACTCCGCCCTGTGCGGTCATGACGACCAGTCACAAAGCTTCAGCGGCAGCCTGATTCGAAGCATCCTGACCGACGAGGTCAAGCCGACCCAAAAGGTGATGCGGCATGAGGTATTCGAAGTCGTGATGGACTGCGCCGCCAAGTACGGCCAGGGCTCGCCGTTCGTCACCGAGCAATATCTGAAAGACAGGTTGCCGGTCTTCACGCTGAACCCATTGGAGCACTCATGAGCACTGGCGAAAAGAAGATCAAGGTCAACGTCTGGATCAACGAGGAACGGTTGGAGGCGTTGGCCAACGCCGGCATGGCAAACCTGGCGGTCGAGGCGTTCGCCGGGATGAAGCTGCTGGAGATCTACACCACCGAAGAGCAGAAAGACGTTCTGCTGCAGCGCTTTCCCGGAGCGAAGTACGACTCGGCCACGACCCGCTCGATCGAACTGCTCCCGAAGCAGGCCAAGGACAGGCTGCTCGAGTTGTCCATTAAGATGCACTCCACCGGCCCTGATGTGGTGGGCCGCTTTCTGGAGGAGTCCGAGACCGCCAACAGCCGGTAGCGAGGCGTCATTCCCCCGGCCGAAGGCGGTCAGGCGAACTGCTGGACCCGTAGGCTGAGCGAAAACAGCAGTCGCACATCGGGATCGGCCAGCGACGTGGACAACAACTTCTCGATCCGGCGCACCCGGTAGCGAACCGTGTTCGGGTGTACTCGCAACGACCGTGCGGCCTTGGCAATGTCGCCGAAGGCGTCCAGGTAGGTTCGCAGCGTCTCGGCCAGCACCGGGTCATCGTCGCGCAGCGCCACGATCCGGGGGTCGATCAATCGCTTGTCGCCGCCGATCAGGGTCACGATTTCGTCGAGCAGTACGGCGGTACGCGCTTCGGCCAAAGACGTCACCTGCCCGAACGAAATGGGGTGTCGCTCGGCGCTGTTCAGCACGCGATCGACCTCGCTGCGCGCCGCCGCGGCCCTGGCGAGGCCGCCGATCGGCGCGGCGATGGCCGCCCTCAGCTCGACCCCGAGTTCGGCGCGCATGGCGCCGACGGTGCCGTGCACCCACGAGGTGACCGAGCGGTTCTGCGTGTGCGGGAGAAGCACATACGTTCGCGCACCGGACGACGCGACCTGGGCGTCACGACGAAAAGCGCTGGCGCTCAGCGCGATGACGTCAGCGATCCGAGTGTGACGCGGCGAACCGTCCGCCACGTCCCAACCGATCAGAGCCGCGTCGCCGTCGGCGGCAAGGCCGAGTTCGCCGGCGATTGCGGCGACGTCGAGGTGCCCGACCGCCTCCGCGTCGGCCAGGCCGAGCAGCTGCTGAACCCGGCGGGCGTGTGTGGACGGCCGGGCCGCCAGCCTCGACATGATGCGCGCGGCCAGCACGGCCGCGCCCCGCACCATCTCCTCGGCGTCGTCGGCCAATGGTTGCGAGCCCTGCTGCACCCAGATGGTTCCGGCGAACACCGGAGGTCGCCGCGCGTCCGGTGCGGGCTGGTAGATCCCGACCGCCAGTCGCGGGCGCAGCCCCAGCTCGGGCCGCTCGGCGACGCGGACCACGTCACCGCCCGACCGCAGCGCGTCGAAGATGCCCCACTGGCCGATCCACTCGAGATGTTCGGGCGGGCCTGCCCTGCCCAGGATGGACAGGCGGCGCAGCTCGTCGGCTTCGTCGTTGGAGGCGGAGTACGCCAGGACGTGCGATTGGGCGTTTTCGATGCTGACCATGCCGTGGATGCGGTCGGCGAGTGACTGCGACAGGCCGAACAGGTCGGTACCCGAGTCGTCCATCGCGTCCGTGCGGTCCCCGTGATGCTCGAGCACGTGGTTGACCAGCTGATAGAGGCGTTCCCAGCGGGCCCGTGGATCGGCGGCCACCACGGCCGAGCCAGCCGCAACTGCCTTGGCCACCAATGCATTCGACGGTTCTTTGGCGAAGATGGCCACCGGCACGCGTTCGCGCGCCTGCTTGTCCACCCACCGCAGCGCCTCGTCGTCGGCCACGCCCAACAGGAAGAAGACGTCGGCCGAGCCCGCGGCGGCCGCCAGCCCGAGCCGCACGTCATCGGAGTCGATCAGCGCCGCCGAGCCCACCGGTAGGTCCAGGCCCCGTGGCGCGTCGACCAGGCTCACCAGGGTTGCGTCCAAGGCGAGTAACAGCTGGCCCAGCCCCACACCGGACATTGTCCGATCATACTATTACTACCGGTCTACGTTGTCTGATCGGCTAATTCCTCGCCCTGCCGCGGCGAGGATCCTTGCAAGATGGACGCGATAACCCAGGTCCCGATGCCGGCCAACGAGCCGGTCCACGACTACGCACCGCACTCCCCGGAACGCACCCGCCTGACGGCCACCCTCGCCGAGCTCGCGGGTCGAGCCGTCGACCTCCCGCACGTCATCGGCGGTGTCCACCGCATGGGCGACGGCGAACGCATCGACGTCGTCCAGCCGCACCGGCACGCCGCCAAGCTGGGCACGCTCACCAACGCCGGACACCACGACGCGACAGCGGCGATCGACGCGGCGATGGCCGCGAAGAACGCCTGGGCGGCAATGCCGTTCGACGAGCGCGCCGCGGTGTTCCTGCGCGCCGCCGACCTGCTGGCCGGGCCGTGGCGGGCAAAGATCGCCGCCGCAACGATGCTCGGCCAATCGAAGTCGGTCTACCAGGCCGAGATCGACTCGCCGTGCGAGCAGATCGACTTCTGGCGATTCAACGTGGCGTTCGCGCGGCAGATCCTGGCGCAGCAGCCTCTCAGCGGGCCGGGTGAGTGGAATCGCAGTGAATACCGCCCACTGGACGGTTTCGTGTATGCGATCACGCCGTTCAACTTCACCTCCATCGCGGGCAATCTGCCCACCGCCCCGGCGCTGATGGGCAACACCGTGGTGTGGAAACCCTCAATCACCCAGACGTTTTCGGCCTACCTGACCATGCAGTTGCTCGAGGCCGCGGGGTTGCCACCCGGGGTGATCAACCTGGTGACCGGAGATGGCCTCGCCGTCTCGGAGGTGGCGCTGGCCGATCCGCGGCTGGCCGGCATCCACTTCACCGGATCGACGGCCACCTTCGGGCACCTGTGGCAGCAGGTGGGCGCGAATATCAATCGCTACCAGAGCTATCCGCGGCTGGTCGGCGAGACCGGCGGCAAGGACTTCGTCGTAGCGCACGCCTCGGCGCGCCCGGACGTGTTGTGCACGGCGCTGATTCGCGGTGCGTTCGACTACCAGGGCCAGAAATGCTCGGCGGCGTCGCGGGCGTTCGTCGCGCAGTCGGTGTGGCGCCGTATGGGCGACGACTTCCTGGGCAAGACGGCCGCGCTGCGCTACGGCGACGTCACCGACCTGACCAACTACGGGGGGGCGCTGATCGACCGGCGCGCCTTCATCAAGAACGTCGACGCCATCGAGCGCGCCAAGGGCGCGGCGCACGTCACCATCGCCGTCGGTGGCGAATACGACGACAGCGAAGGCTATTTCGTGCGCCCCACGGTGCTGCTGTCCGACGACCCGGCCGACGAGTCTTTCGCGACGGAATACTTCGGCCCGCTGCTGTCGGTGCACGTCTACCCCGACGCCGATTACGAGCGGATCCTCGACGTCGTCGACACCGGGTCCCGCTACGCGCTGACCGGCGCGGTGATCGCCGACGATCGCGGCGCCGTGCTAACCGCCCAGGACCGCCTGCGGTTCGCCGCCGGAAATTTCTACGTCAACGACAAGCCCACCGGTGCGGTCGTCGGGCGCCAGCCGTTCGGCGGGTCGCGCGGCTCGGGCACCAACGACAAGGCCGGATCGATGCTGAACATGTTGCGCTGGACATCTGCCCGCACCATCAAGGAGACCTTCGTCCCGGCAACCGACCACACCTATCCGCATATGGGCGCCGACTGATGGCCGGGCTGTTCGCCGCCACCCTGCGCCCGGCGATCATGGCCGCGAGCCGCCGCGAGGGCTTGCGCCGCACCGCCGAAAGGCTGTCGGTGACCCGTAAAGTGGTGCACCGCTTCGTGCCCGGGGAGACGATCGATTCCGTGCTGAAAAGCGCTGCCGCCCTGCGCGATTCGGGCCGCTTCGTCAGCGTCGACTATCTGGGCGAGGACGTCGCCGACGCCGATGACGCCGACGCAGCCGTGCGGACCTATCTGGATCTGATCGACGGGCTGGGTGGGCTCGGCGCGCGCGGCGGCGCGGTCCGGCCTGTGGAGGTCTCGGTCAAGCTGTCGGCGCTGGGGCAGTCGCTGGGACGCGACGGGCACAAGATCGCGCGAGAGAACGCCTGGTCGATCTGCGCCGCGGCCCGGCGTGCGGGGGTGTGGGTGACCGTCGACGCCGAGAGCCACACCACCACGGATTCGACGCTGCGCATCGTGCGCGACCTGCGGACCGAATTTCCTTGGCTGGGCCTGGTGTTGCAGGCTTACCTGCGGCGCACCCTGGACGACTGCGAGGAGTTCGCCGCCTCCGGCGCGCGGGTCAGGCTGTGCAAGGGCGCCTACGACGAACCGGCCTCGCTGGCGTACCGCGATCCGACCGAGGTGACCGACTCCTACCTGGCCTGCCTGCGGGTGCTGATGGCCGGGTCCGGCTACCCGATGGTGGCCTCCCACGATCCTGCGATCATCGGCGCGGTACCCGCATTGGCACGCGAATCGTGCGGCCGCAGTCGCGAATTCGAGTACCAAATGCTGTATGGCATCCGCGACGACGAGCAGCGGCGGCTCGTGGCCGCCGGCAACCGGCTGCGGGTCTACGTCCCGTTCGGTACCCAGTGGTACGGCTACTTCATGCGGCGGCTGGCCGAAAGGCCGGCCAATCTGACGTTTTTCCTGCGGGCGCTGCGCCCGCGTTGACCCGGCCGCGCCGCAGACGATTACGGCAGTGTGGCGAGCCTGGTGGCTCAGGGCACCGCCGGCTCATCTCGGGGAACGTCGATCTCCTGGGCCGGCAACGGCATTGGCACTAATGGTCGTCCACAGTTGCGGTGGCCGACACAGCCGCAGTTGAGGCCGATGATACAACCATGCAGAGCGGCGGCTCCGCCATCGTCGGTGGTCCCTGCCTGCGGAGCCGGAAGCGGGTTTGCCTGCCACACGCTGGACGAAGCGGTGTTGGGTGCCATTCTTTCGTTCGCCGAGATGCCGGTGCCGCTTTCGCATCCAATCGCTGAGGCCAGCATGGCTGCACCACCGAAAAGCGCGATCGTCGTCCTGACTCCGGATTTCCTCAGACTCCCGCGTTCTTTCACTCTTCTGTTCTCCTTTTTCATTTCAGGTCAACGGTATTCATCCGCGCGCGGGGTCGGAAACCGCGGGCCGTGAACCGACCGATGACAGGCATGGCTCTTCGGTGACGATGTCGTCGGCCAGCGGTGCGATGGCCGAGATGATCGCCAGAACGATTGGTGGGGGAACGCAAGCGGCGACGAGCGCGTCGGTGAGGTGGTCGAGGACACGGTAGAAGTGCCGTCGGCCGATGTTGCGGCCGCGGTGTGCCTGTGCCATGGACAGTCCGGTGTACTTCTGCGGTCCGCCCAATGTGGCCGCGAAGAACTCGACCTGCCTGCGTTTGAGGTCATCGGTATCCGTGTTGTGGAAGTAGCCGCTCAGCCGAAAGTCGGCGAGGACGCGTTTGTAGAAATCGTCTACGACTGCAATCAAGGCGGCTTCCCCGCCGAGTTTCTGGTAGATGCTGGTCATCCGAAGTTCTCCTAACGGGTTGCGCGGTGTGTGAGTTCGTCGATACCGAAATTCCGCCGGCGCCAAACGCGCATGATGGATCGACACATCTGCGTTAGCCGCAAGCTGGTGAGGGTGGGATCAGGTTGGGCCCACGGCTGACTGGGATCAGCGCCGGCGTAAGAGGCTGCCCCTGGTAACCGCTGAATCGGCGTGGGGGTGAATCGATGGCACGCGGTAGCTGAGATCGGCCCATGAGCCGGCCACCGTCGCATAGACATCACTGCCCTGCGTTGACCGGATCAGCGTCGAGCGATGCAGAACCTCGTCAAAATATCCTGACCTGCAAGAAAAGTGGGCGCACCGCAGCCGGCGCCTTCGGGCCGCCGATCCGACGGGGATAGCGCAATTGCCACTGGAGACCCTGGCGTCACGGGCAGCGCGCGAAGCGACATCGGCAGCCGGGCCGGATTGTGGTCTATGGTCGCGACAGCGTGGGAGCACTCGTCTGACCAGCCAAGGTCAAGATACGGGTGCTCGCCGCGATCACTGGCAGTAGCAGGCTCCCAGCCCACGGAGGTAGTCAACGCGCGCGGTGCGTCAGCCGCAGCGGACTGAGCCCAAGCGGTCTGCGACTGGGCCACGCCGGATCCGACGAGGCCGGCGAACAACGCCACCACAGCTGCGATGACAACCAGCGGCCGCAACCGCTGCGCTCTGCCTCCGTCGTTGAACCGCACAATGGCACCAGTCTAACAATCGCCGGTGTGGCTGTGTGAAACACCGGCCGAATTCATATGTGCCGACGCGTCTGGCAGGCCGGCGGTGAGCGCGGAACTCGGTGTCCGGCCGCGCAATTTGTCAGCGCTGCCGATCACCGGGTGCAGTTCGCTAACCGCGACGCGGCCGCGGACGGTCGCTCCCGAAGCCGCGCACCACGTGGGCGCGCACGAATTCCGCGGCCACGTCAGGATCATCCATGTCCAGCGTGGAGGACGGGGTGCTGAAAAGGGAGAACAGGATGCGCGCGAACCATTCGCCGGCAGCCTCGATGTCGAGCTCCTTGCGCACCTCGCCGGTGAGCCGGGCGGCCGCCAGGTAGGGCGCGAAGAACTCGACGCATTCGCGCAGCAGCACGGCGGCGTCCTTGGTCAGCAGCAGGCTGATCGCGTCCTCGTCGAAGTACTTCTCGGACGCGATGACCCGCCGCGCCTGGGTGACGAAAACAGCTGCCGAACACAGCTTGTCCTCTAACGTGCCGCCGCGGTCCATCGCCTTGGACATCTCCCGGTAGAACCGCTCCGACGCGTGTTCGGCGCACGCCTCGACGATCGAGGCCTTGTCGGAAAAGTATTCGTAGACGGTGCTGCGGGACACCCCGGCCTGCTTGGCGATGTCGACGATGGTCGCCCGCTGCAGGCCCTGCTTGCCGAAGCACGCGAACGCGGAATCCACGATGAGATCGCGGGTGTCGGTCACCGGGGCCGCATGAGTCGTCACGGAATCAGCGCTCCCCGCGGTACCAGCCCGGCATCGGCCGAGGCGAACGCGGCGTTGACGTCGGCCAGATGGAACGGCGTGGGCATCAGCCGCTCGAACGGAAAGCTGGTGTGCCGCAAGAACGACAGACCGGTGACCAGGGTGACGGGGTCGTACAGCATCACGCCGCGCACGGACTTGTTGCCGTAGACCAGCGCGCTGGGGTCGAGCTCGAAGGTGCATCCCATCCCGACGTTGCCGACCTCGAGCAGGGTGCCGCCGTTGTTGAGAAACCCGATCCCCTCCGGGATGACCCCCGGCACGCCGACGACCTCGAGCACCCAGTCCGCACCGATGCCGTCGGTGTGTCGGCGCACCCGCTCGGTGAGCTCCGCGGCCGAGAGGCCGTCGGCGTCGATGCAGTGCGTGGCGCCGAAGCCGGCGGCGACGTCGAGTCGTTCGGCGATCTTGTCGATGACGATCACCGCGGCCGCACCCGCCGTTCGCGCCACCGCCGCCGCGTTGATTCCCAGTCCGCCGGCGCCCTGGATGACGACGGTGTCCCCGAGCCGCACTTCGCGCAGCGCGAAAAGCACCTGGGCCAGTGCGCAATTCAGCGGCGCGACGGCCTCGTCGGCCAGGTCGGGGGGAACTTTGTACAACGGCTGTCTGCGGCTGGTGTAGTAGTACTCGCCGTAGGCGGCGACGAAGTGCGGCGCCTGTTCGTGGCTGCGGTATTCGCCGGCCATCAGGTTCTGGCAGGCATAGGACCGTCCCCGCGCGCACGCGTGACAACTGCCACAGAACCAGAAGTACGGCGCCACCACACGATCGCCGACGGCCAGCGGCTGACCGGTGGCGTCGGTGGTCAGGCCCTCGCCGAGTTCGGCTATTTCGCCGACCATTTCGTGACCTATGGCGAACGGGCACGGCAGTGGTAGCTCGCCGCGAAAGATGTGCAGGTCGGATCCGCAGATACCGGCCATCCGCAGCCGCAGCGCGGCAGTGCCCGGCGCCGGTGTGGTCAAGGGGAATTCGGCCAGCTCGATGGGCCCACCGTGCGCGGTCAGGATCGCCAGCCTCGGCATGACAAACCCCTCAGCCGGCCGGTGCGAGAATCAGGCCGCTGGTGGGAACGCCGGTGCCGGAGGTGACCAGCACGTGTTCGACATTGTCGACCTGGTTGTGCGAAGTGCCGCGCACCTGGCGCACCCCCTCGGTGATGCCGTTCATGCCGTGGATGTAGGCCTCGCCGAGCAGGCCGCCGTTGGTGTTGATGGGGAACTCGCCACCCAGCGACAGCCGCTCGACGGTGGCGAAGTCCTTCGCCTCGCCGCGCCCGCAGAATCCGAGCTCCTCGAGCTGAGCGAACACGAACGGCGTGAAATGGTCGTAGATAAAGGCGGTTTGGATGTCTTGCGGCTTGAGACCCGAATCGCGCCACAGCTGCCGAGCCACCACGCCCATCTCGGGTAGCCCGGTGATCTCGTCACGGTAGTAGCTGGTCATCATCTCCCCGTTGGCGGCGGCGCCCTGGGCGGCCGCGGTGATGACGGCCGGTGGCTGCCGCAGGTCGCGGGCACGCCCGGCGCTGGTGATCACCAGCGCGACACCGCCGTCACTCTCCTGGCAGCAATCCAGCAGGCGCAGCACGGGTTCGACGATCCAGCGCGAATTCTGGTGGTCTTCCAGGGTGATCGGCCGCTGGTAGAACCACGCGTCCGGGTTGGTCGCGGCGTGCTTGCGGTCGACGACCGCGATCCTGCCGAAGTCCTCGTTGGTAACGCCATACGTCGACATGTAACGCTGGGCGTGCATCGCGACCCAGGCCGCGGGGGTGAGCAACCCGAAGGGCGCGTAATGCGCCATGAACAAAGGTGTTTCGGCCATGCTGCGACCGCTGCCGCCGAACCGGAAACCGGACCGTTCGTTGAACGCGCGCCAGCAGACCACCACGTCGGCGACTCCCGTGGCCACGGCCATCGCCGCGTGTACGACGGTGCCGGCGGCCGCGCCGCCGCCGTGATGCACCCGGGAGAAGAAGCTGAGGTCGCCGATGCCCACGTTGCGGGCGATGTCGATCTCGTCACTGGAATCCATGGTGAACGTGACCATGCCGTCGACATCGGCCGGCGCCAGGCCGGCGTCGTCGAGCGCGGCGCTGACCGCCTCGCACGCCAATTGCAGCTCGCTGCGCCCGGATTCCTTCGAGAACTCGGTCTGGCCGATCCCGACGATGGCACAGCTGCCGGGCAGCGTCCTGCTCATGCGCCCGACCCGTCGAGCAGGCTGAGTACCGCGGTGCCGGACACGTGGTCGCCGAGGCTGTTGGAACCGGCGAAGGTTATCTCGATGAAGTTCTCACCGTCGCGGCCCTCGCTCTTGCTGGTGACGCTGCCGGTGAACCGCAGCGGATCATCCGGGAAGCACGGCACCCCGAGGCGGATCGACAGCTTCTTCACCATCGCCTCGGGCCCGGCCCAGTCGGTGAGGAAGCGCACGCAGTAGCCGTTGGTGGTCAGGATGTTCATGAACAGGTTGGGCGAGCCCTGCTGCTTGGCGTACTCGCGGTCGTGGTGCACCGGCATGAAGTCGCGGGAGGCGATCGCGCCGGCAACGATCATCGTTGTGGTGATCGGGATTTCGAGCGGGGTGACCTCTTGGCCGACCGAGATGTCCCGCCATTGCAAGGTGCGGTTGGCGGTCGTCGTCATGAGTGTCCTTCCGAATAGGTTGCGGCATAGGTCGCGCCGAGCCGGGCCAGCTGCGCCGATGCCGGGCCGAGGGTGAGCTCGTTGTGCTTGGCCCACAGGAAATAACGATGCAGGGGATAGGTGACGTCGATGCCGATGCCGCCGTGTACCTGCTGGGCGGTGCCGGCCACCCGGGCGCCGGCCTCGGCGGCCCAGAATTTCGCGATGCGCGCGGCCCGGCGTGTCTGTTCCAAGGGCCGCCCGCTCGCGATCAGCCAGGCGGCCTGCCAGGTGGTCCACCGGATCGCCTCGACGTCGATGAAGGCGTCGGCCATCCGCTGCTGCACGGCCTGGAAGCTGCCGATCGGGCGTCCGAACTGCTCACGCGTGCAGGTGTATTCGGCGGCGATACGCAGTGCCCGCTCGGTGACGCCGAGCTGGATCGCGCACAGCGCCACCAGGGCGCGGGTGTACAGCGACTCGGTCAGTCCATCGCCGGCGATCATATCCGCCGCGGAAACCGTTGCACCGTCCAGGAATACGTCCGCGTGCGGTTCGCGGCTGGTGGTGGGAGCCGGGCGGATCTCGGCGCCCGCCGCGTCGGCGGCCAGCAGGAAAAGGCCCTCGTCCCCATCATCGGTCGAGGCGGGAATAAGCAGCGTGTCGGCGAGTTGTGCGGCAGGTACCAGCTCTTTGGCGCCGTCCAGTCGCCAGTTCGGGCCGTCGCGGCGTGCGGTGGTTACCGGGCGCGCCGGGCCCGAGCGGCCGGGTTCGACCAAACCCGCTGTCAGGATTCGAGATCCGGTGACCACGCCGGGCAGGAACCGCTGCTGCTGTTCGCGGCTGCCGTGCCGGGCGATCGGGTCGGCGCCCAGCACCAGCGTGGCGTAGACGGGCACGGGGGCGACGGCGTAGCCGACCTCGGCCAGCAGCACCCCGAGTTCGACGAAGCCACCGCCCGAACCACACGAGCCGCCCACCGACTCCGGCAGCGCGGTGCCGAGCAGGTCGGCGCCGGCCAGCTCCTGCCAGAGCGCCGCGTCATGGCGGATCTCGGCGGCTTCCAGCTCGGTCAGCCGCTCCGGCGTGGCGCGGCGCTCGAACAGGTCGCGGGCGAGCTTGGCGATCGTCTCCTGCTCTTCGGTGAACGAGAAGTCCATGGACGCCGCCTACGCGCTCGGCCGGAACTGGTGCAGCACCAGGTCGTCGAACGTTTGGTAATAGACCTCGACCGGCATTCCCGGTGTCACGTCGGAAGGATCGATGTCGGTCAGGTTGGACACCAGCCGCACGCCCTCCTCGAGTTCCACCAGCACGACGATGTAGGGGTACTCGAAGAACGGAAATTTCGGCTCGTGCGGCATCACGTAGCTGTACACGGTGCCGCGGCCCGACGATTCGATCGCCTCCCAGTCAAGGGACCGGCAGTGTGGGCACATCGGACGCGGCGGGTGCCTCAGCCGCCCGCAGCCGGTGCAGCGCTGGACCAGAAGCTTGTTGTCCCGCAACCCATTCCAGAAGAATTCGGTGTCCGGGGTGATCGCCGGAGCCAGTCGGGCCGCCATCAGCTCGCCGGCCTGAAGCGCAGCACCCGGAATCGTTGCCGCCCCAACACCTCGCCGTGCTGGTCGGTGTACGTCGTCAGCCAGGTCAAGAAGAAGCCGGTGCCCAGCGCGGTCTTCTTCTCGTCGGACACCGATTCGTAGACCGTCGTCGCGCTGATCTCGTCGCCCAGTCGCGGGTACCGTTCGATCTCGAACTCCGAATTGGTCGCCACCGTGCTGGTGTAGCCGGCCTCGTCGAGGAACGACGTCGGATTGCCGTGGATCTCGACCGGGGCCCCACCCCGCTCGCCGATCCCCTCCAGCTTCGGCGACGGCATGGTCCAGGTCTGCAGCATCACCGGCGGCGACACGATGCCGCCGAACCGTGACGACGCGGCGAATTCCGGGTCGAGGTAGACGGGGTTCATGTCGGCCATCGCGTACGCCCAGTGCCGGATCATCGGCTGATTCACCGGGTCCGGTGCCACCGAGGGCGTCCCGGTGCCACCGGTCGGCCGGCCGACGAGCGCCCGCACCTTGGCGCTGACGGATTCTGAGTCGGTCACTTGGTGTTGTCCTCCTGACTAATTGGCGGCCCGAAGGTCGCGGGGTGCCCGTGGCATGCCCAACCCGGCCATGGCGATGATGTCGCGTTGAATCTCGTTGGCGCCGCCGCCGAAGGTGTTGATGACGGCCTGGCGGTAGGCGGACTCCAGCGCGCCGCGCAGCGGGGCCTCGCCGCCGCGCCGCACCCCGTTGCCGTCGAGCACCTCGAGCAACTCCCGGGCGACCTGCTGCGTGAGCTCGGTGCCGAACACCTTGGCCGCCGACGCTTCCCCCATGCTCAGCGCTCCCTTCGTCATCGCCGCGTTGACCCGCGAATTGACGAGTTTGTACGCGGCGACCTCGGCCTCGACCCGCGCCAGCGCCGACTGCACCCAGGGCTGGTCGATCACCCGGCCGCCGTCGAGCTCGGTGCTGACGGCCCAATCCAACGTCTTTTCGAACAGCGGCTCGAGCGCACCGAGATTGCCCAGGGCCGCGCGCTCGAAATTCAGCTGCGTGGTGATCAGTTGCCAGCCCTGATTCTCGGCGCCCACCAGCGCGCTGACCGGCACGCGCACGTCGTCGTAGAACGTGTAGAACGTGGAAACTCCCGGCATGGTGTGCAGCGGCTGCCAGGAGAAGCCGGGCGAGGAGGTCGGCACGATGAGAATGGAAATGCCCTTGTGCTTCTTGGCATTCGGGTCGGTACGCACGGCCAGCCAGATGTAGTCGGCATAGGCGGCGCCGCTGGTGAACATCTTCTGGCCGTTGATCACGTACTCGTCACCGACACGGACGGCTGACGTGCGCACCGAGGCGAGGTCGCTGCCCGCCCCGGGTTCGGAGTAGCCGATCGCGAACTCGACGGTGCCGTCGAGAATCGCCGGCAGAAACCGCTGCTTCTGCTCCTCGGTGCCGTAGTGCATCAACGTCGGTCCGACGGTGTTGAGCGTCACCAGCGGGATGGGCGCACTGACCCGGCGTGCCTCCTCGGCGAAGATGAACTGTTCGATGGCCGAAAATCCGCGTCCACCATATTTCTTGGGCCAGCCGACACCGAGCAGGTCGGCCGCGGCCAGGGCGCGGACGCAGTCCCGCACCGCCGGGCCCCCCTCCATCCGTTCGCTGACCGCCGCGACACGCTCCGGCGTCATCACGGTGTGCAGGGCCGCACGGATCTCGGCGCGCAGCTGCTCCTGTTCGGGCGTGTACTCCAAATCCATTGCCTCAGGCCCCCATCCGCACCGGCATGCGCTTGACTCCGGGCACCATGGTGGCCCGCATCCGGTCCACGTCGCCCACCAGCTCCATGTCGGGGAAGCGGCGCAGCAGCTCGTCGAAGAACACGGTCGCCTCCAACCGCGCCAATTGCGCCCCCACACAAGAATGTTCGCCGCAACCGAACGCGATGTGCGGATTCGGGTGTCGGGTAACCCTGAACTCCTCGGAGTCGGGGCCGAACACGTCCTCGTCCCGGTTGGCCGACCCGTAGAGCATCACCACCACCTCGCCGGCGCGGATCCGCTGACCGCGGATCTCCACGTCGGCGGTCGCGGTGCGGGCCATGTGCACCACGGGGCTGTTCCACCGCAGCATCTCCTCGACGGCGAGCGGGATGCGGCCGGGATCCTCGACCAGCAGGCGGCATTGGCCGGGATGGGCGATCAACGCCAGGGTGCCCAGCGCGATCAGGTTGCGGGTGGTTTCGTTGCCGGCGACCAGCAGCAGGAAGGTGAAGTTGAGCAGGTCGTCGTCGGTCAGCCGGTGTTCGTCGATCTCGGCCTCGGCCAGCACCGACAGCAGGTCGTCGCGTGGTTGCACGCGGCGGGCGGCGATCAGCGTCCGGAAGTACTCATAGAGTTGCCCGGCCGCCACCAACGGATCGAGCTCGATCTCGGGATCGGCCGTTCCTGTGGCCGCGTCCGACCAGGCGCGGAACTGCTCCCAGTCGTCGGGCGGGGCGCCGATCAGTTCGGCGATCATCCGTGTGGGCAGCGGAGCGGCGATGCGCTCGGCGAACTCGTGCACGGAACCGGGTTCGATGTCGTCGAGAATCCCGCGGACGATCTCGCGGATCTTCGGCTCGAGCACGGCCACCCGCCGCTTGGTGAATCCGGAGTTGATCAGCTTGCGCATCTGCCGGTGCCGCGGCGGATCGGTGAAGATCAGGCTGCCCTGCTGCACCGGGTTGGGCATGTGCGGATCCGGAATCGTGATGCCCTTGGTCGACGAGAACAGCGCCGGGTTGCCCGACACGTACCGGATGTCCTCGTATTTCAGCAGCGCCCAGAAGTTGGTGACGTCGTTCCAGCACACCGGCGCCGTCGCGCGCAGTTCGCGGTAGGCGGGATACGGGTCACCCGCGTAGAAGTCGGGGGAGTGCAGCGGGAAGTCCGGTGATCGCAGCGGCGGATGAGTCTGCACGGCAAGCCCCTCTCGCAGGACACCCGATCCGACAGATTAGTACAATCTGTCTGCCGAATGTGTCTACTCTGCGGCCCGGCGTGCTGTCAACACGACATCAAAGTAGCGAAATAGCCCAATTTTCACGCGATTGACGATTGACGACGACCACGTGGGGGTGTACACCAAGTGATCAGATGACCGGAGGATGCACATGGCCGATTCACCCGCTCTTGTCCAGACCTACCAGCTCTACATCGACGGCGAGTGGGTCGAGCCGGCCGACGGTCGCTACGACGACATCTCCCCGTCAACCGAGTCCGTCATCGCCACCGCACCCGACGCGAGCGTCGCCCAGGTCGGCGACGCGATCGGTGCCGCGCGCCGCGCCTTCGACAGCGGACCCTGGGGCACGATGACCGCCGAGCAGCGCGCCGGGTGCCTGAACCAGCTGGGGGAGGCGCTGGCCAAGCACGCCGACGACTTCTTTGCGCTGTCTCAGCTGGAGTGGGGCTGTGTCGCCAACGAGCGCGTCATGCAGATCGACGGCGCCGGGTTCATGTCCATGCACGCCGCCCAGCTCGCCACACAGCTGATCGACCAAAAGGTCAGCGGCATGAGCGCCGGAACCACCGTGCTGCGGCACTCGCCGCTGGGTGTCGTATCGGTGCTGACCCCGTGGAACTTCCCGCACTGCCTGAACGTCATGAAGCTGAATCATGCTCTGGCCGCGGGCAATACAGTCGTGCTCAAGCCCTCTCCGCTGACGCCGCTGGCCGGGCTGGCGCTGGCGCGGCTCATCGACGAGCACACCGACCTCCCGCCCGGGGTGGTCAACGTGGTCACGCCCTCGGGCGTCGAGGCGGCCAGGCTGCTGACCACCGATCCGCGCATCGACATGGTGAGCTTCACCGGCAGTTCGGCCGTCGGTCGCCAGGTCATGTCCGCCGCCGGGGACACGATGAAGCGAATCCTGCTGGAACTGGGCGGCAAGTCGGCGAGCATCGTGCTCGACGACGCCGTCATCACCGACGACATGCTGCGCCAGATGCTGTTCGAGTCGTGTTCGCTGCACGCCGGACAGGCCTGCATCCTGCACAGCCGGCTGTTGTTGCCCGACTCGCTGCACGACGGCGTCGTCGACCGGCTTGCCGCGCTGGCCCGCGAGGTCAAGGTGGGCGACCCCACCGACCCCGACGTGCAGATGGGCCCGCTGATCAGCGCAGCGCAGCGCGACCGGGTCGAGGCGCACATCGCCGGCGCGCGCAGCGACGGGGCGAAGCTGGTGACCGGCGGCGGCCGGCCGGCCGGTCTGGACGTCGGCTACTACGTGGAACCGACGATCCTGTCCGGGGTGGAGCCGAATTCGACTATCGCGCAAGAGGAAGTGTTCGGCCCGGTGCTGACCGTGCTGCGCTACCGCGACGACGACGACGCGGTCGCCATCGCCAACCACTCGCAATACGGGCTCTCCGGCGCGGTGTGGGGGCAGGACGTGGACCGCGCCGTCGGCGTGGCGCGGCGCATCCGGACCGGCCAGATCGCGGTCAACGGCGTCAGTCCCGCCGGCGCGCCGTTCGGCGGCTTCAAGCTCAGCGGGCTGGGCCGCGAGGGCGGCGGAATCGGGGGATTGCACCAGTACATGGAACCGATGGCGATCGGCGTCCCCGCGTGACGGGACCCCTTGCGGGGCTGCACGTCGTCGAAATTGCAAGCGAGATCTCGGGTCCCTACGCGGCGAAGCTGCTCGCCGACCTGGGTGCCGAGGTGATCAAGATCGAGCCGCCCGCCGGAGACCCGTTGCGTCGCTGGGGCCCGTTCGCCTCGGGCGTCGCCGACCCGGCTCGGTCCGGCTTATTCGAATACCTCAACGCCGGAAAACGCGGTGCCACACTTGATCTTTCGGTGGCGCGCGGACTGGCGGCCGCACGCGAACTGATCGCACGGGCGCAGCTGCTGATCGAGGATTTCCCGCCCGGAGCGCTGGAGGGATGGGGGCTCGGGCTCGACGATCTGCAGTGGATCAACCCAAACCTGGTGCTGCTGCGCATCTCCGCGTGCGGTCAGTCCGGCCCGTGGCGGCACCGGGCCGCCACACCGCTCACCCTGCAGGCGGCTTCGGGCTGGATCAGCTTTCGGGATCCGGATCGTCCGCCGGTTCAGGTCGGCGCCCGGATTGCCGAGTACGTCGCAGGCGCCTACGGCGCGCTGGGCGCGCTGACCGCCCTGCGGCTGCCGACCTCGGGCCGTGTCGCCGAAGTGGATGTCTCGCAACTGGAATCGCTGCTGTCGACGCTGCCCTATCCGATGTTGATGGCGCAGCGGATGCGCCGGCTCGGACTGCCCCCCAACCTGCGCTCGGCGCCCATGCTGGGTGTCGTCCGGGCCGCCGACGGCTGGGTGGGCATCAACTGCCTGACGGGCCAGCATTGGCTCGACGTTTGCGCCATGTTCGGCCTGCCCGAGTTCGGCGAGCATCAGCTCGCGATCATGATGGGCGGCCCGGAGCGCGACGACTTCTTCGCCAAGGCGCAACTGGTGCTGGCCGGCCAGACCGTCGCCGAGATCGTGGAACTCGCTCAGGCGCTGCGGATTCCGGCCGCCCCGGTCAACGACGGCGCCACCGTGCTCGATTGCCCGCAGTATGCGGCGCGGGGGTTCTTCGTCGAGGCCGGGCCGTTTCGTCATCCGGGGCCGCCATTTCGGTTCTCGAAAATCCCCGTGGCGCAACGCCATCCGGCTCCGCGCCGCCGAGCGCGGACCACGACGTGGGCCGGTGCGGGCCGGTCGCTTCAGCGCTCACCGGGGCCGCTGCCCTTCAGTGGGCTGCGGGTGCTGGACCTGACCACGTTCTGGGCCGGGGCCTACCTGACCTGCTACCTCGGGGCGTTCGGCGCCGATATCGTCAAGGTCGAATCGATCCAGCGACCCGACGGGCACCGCTACTCGGGCGCCTTCGCCTACGAGGGCGACGACTGGTTCGAGCGCAGCCCGGTCTGGCAGGGCACCAACTTGAACAAGCGCGACCTCACGCTCGACCTGACATCGGCGAGCGGCCTCGATCTCGCGCAGCGGCTGGCCGCCCGGGCCGACGTCGTGGTGGAGAACTTCTCCCCGCGAGTGGTCGAGCAGTTCGGCCTGGACTACGGCTCGTTGGTGGCGCTCAGACCCGACGTGATCGTGGTGCGGATGCCCGGATACGGCCTGTCCGGCCCGTGGCGCGACTACGTGGGCTGGGCGCTGAACTTCGAGCAGACGTCGGGCATGTCGGCGGCCACCGGATACGCCGACGGCCCGCCGTGCAATCCGCAGGGCCCCGCCGACCCGATCGTCGGCGTGCACGCCGGGGTCGCGCTGCTGGCCGCGCTCGAGCACCGCAACCGCACCGGCGCGGGCCAACTCATCGAGATAGCCCAGATCGAGGTCGCCGCCGCGGTCACCGCCGAGCCGGTGATCGAGTACTCGATGAACGGCGTGGTGCGCCCCCGCGAGGGCAACCGCCGGCGCGGCTACCTGCAGGGCGTCTACCCGACGAACGACGACGTGTGGGTCGCGCTGTCCGTACCCGAGCAGCCGATCGACCACGACGTCTTCGACGAGCTCGTCGCCGCCTGGACCCGCACGCAGACCGCCGCGGCGATCGTCGAAACCCTGCATGCACAGGGGATCGCGGCCGAGCGCGTGATCACCGGAGACCAGATGTATGACCCCGCGCTCGTCGGGGCACAGCTCGACGCCCGCGAATACTACGAGGAACTTGCGCACCCGATCACCGGAGCGCACCGCTACCCCGGCTGGCCGTTTCGCATCACGCCCGGACCGCGACACCACCACCGCACCGCCCCGCCGACGCTCGGCCAGCACAACGACGAGGTCCTGCGCGAGCTGGGCCTGTCCGAGACGCAGCTGGCCGACCTGCGGCACCGGCGCGTCATCGGCGAGCGGGTGCTCAACGCATAGCCGCCTTTGGCGAACCGCGCCTGACATGCCAAGCTGCTGGACATGGTCATGGAGATCGCCCGCCCCAAACTCGAAGGAAACGTCGCCGTCGGCGAGGACCGCCAGATCGGCTTCGCTGAGTTCGGTGACCCCCAGGGCCGGGCGTTCTTCTGGCTGCACGGCACGCCGGGCGCCCGGCGCCAGATCCCAACCGAGGCGCGCGTCTACGCCAAAGACCACGGCATCCGCCTGATCGGCCTGGACCGCCCCGGGATCGGCTCGTCGACGCCGCACCGGTACGAGAACATCCGGGCCTTCGCCGACGACCTGCGGACGATCGCGGACATTTTGGGCATCGACAAGATGGCCGTCATCGGCCTGTCCGGCGGCGGCCCGTACGCGCTCGCGTCCGCCGCAGCACTGTCCGACCGGGTGGTGGCGGCCGGCATCCTTGGCGGCGTCGCGCCGTTCGTCGGCGACCAGGGGATCACCAGCGGGCTGATGAACCTGGGCAAGCGGGTCGCGCCACTGCTGAAGCTGGGCGGCGACCCACTGCGGATCGGCGCGAGCCTGGTGGTCCGGTCGATCCGTCCCGTCGCGAATCCCGCGCTGTACCTGTACGCCGCGATATCGCCCGAAGGCGACCGGCGCCTGCTGACCCGGCCCGAGTTCGGGGCCATGTTCCTCGACGACCTGCTCAACGGCAGCCGCAAGCAGCTGGCCGCCCCATTCAACGACATCATCCTGTTCACCCAGGACTGGGGATTCCGGCTCGACGAGGTCAAGGTCCCGGTGCGCTGGTGGCACGGCGACAGCGACCACATCGTCCCCTTCGCCCACGGCGAGCACGTGGTCGCCTTGCTGCCCGACGCCGAACTACTCGTCCTGCCGGGCGAGAGCCACCTCGGCGGGCTGGGTCGCGGCGAGGAGATCCTGTCCACTCTGATGAAGATCTGGGACGAGACAGACTGACCTCGCCGGGCGCCGGGTAGCCTGCTGACGTGCTGCTGGCGTCCCTCGATCCTTCGGTCCTGACCACCACCGATGTCGCCGACGCGGTGCGCGTCGACGGCACCGTGCTCAGCCGCAGCGACCTGGCCGGTGCCGCGACGTCCGTGGCCGAACGGGTGGGCGGCGCCGACCGCGTCGCCATCCTGGCCGCCCCGACGGCCGCGACGGTCCTGGCGGTCACCGGGTGCCTGATCGCCGGGGTGCCGTTCGTCCCGGTCCCCGCCGACGTCGGCGCTGCCGAACGCAGGCACATGCTCACCGACTCAGGCGCGCAGGCCTGGCTCGGGCCGGTGCCTGACGAGGCCGACGGCCTGCCGCACATCCCGGTCCGGCTACACGCCCGCTCCTGGCACCGCTACGCCGAGCCGTCGCCCGGCGCCACCGCGATGATCATCTACACCTCGGGCACCACCGGGTTGCCGAAAGGCGTGGTGCTGAGCCGGCGGGCGATCGCGGCCGACCTCGACGCCCTCGCGGACGCCTGGCAGTGGACCGCCGACGACGTCTTGGTACACGGCCTGCCACTTTTTCACGTACACGGCCTGGTGCTGGGCCTGCTCGGATCGTTGCGGATCGGGAATCGCTTCATCCATACCGGCAGGCCGACCCCGGAGGGCTACGCGCAGGCCGCGACCGACCACGCGGGCACGCTGTTTTTCGGCGTGCCGACGGTGTGGTCGCGGGTGGGGGCTGACGAGACGGCCGCCCGGGCGCTGCGCCCCGCGCGGCTGCTGGTCTCCGGAAGCGCGCCGCTGCCGGTTCCGGTGTTCGACCGGCTCGCCGGCCTCACAGGGCATCAGCCCATCGAACGCTACGGCGCGTCGGAGTCGCTGATCACCCTGTCCACCCGCGCCGACGGCGAGCGACGCCCGGGCTGGGTGGGCCTGCCGCTGCCCGGCGTGCAGACCCGGGTGCTCGACGACGACGGCGGCCCGGTGCCGCACGACGGCGAGTCCGTCGGGAAGCTGCACGTGCGCGGGCCGATGATGTTCGACGGCTACCTGAACCGGCCGGACGCCTCCGCCGAGGCGTTCGGCACCGACGGCTGGTACCGCACCGGCGACGTCGCCGTGATCGACGCCGACAGGATGCACCGCATCGTCGGACGCGAGTCGGTCGACCTGATCAAGTCCGGCGGCTACCGCATCGGCGCGGGCGAGATCGAAACGGTGCTCCTGGGGCATCCGGGGGTCCAAGAGGCGGCGGTGGTCGGGATGCCCGACGCGGACCTGGGCCAGCGCATCGTCGCCTACGTGGTCGGCCCGGCCGACGGCGACGAACTGATCGATTACGTCGCCCAGCAGCTTTCGGTGCACAAGCGGCCGCGGGAGGTGCGCACCGTCGACGCGCTGCCGCGCAACGCCATGGGCAAGGTCCTCAAGAAGCAGCTGCTCACCGAGGGCTGAACGCTTGCCGAACCGGGCGCTCCTGTGGGGCCGGGCCCCGAGACACGCAGCAAGCTGTCAGCTTCAGGGCCGGGCGTGCCCGCGAAGGTTCACCTACCGTCGTAACCGTGAATCGAGGTAACCGGACGGTGGCCGGCCACCAGGCCTCTCGACCCGCGGACAGCCCCGCCCCCGCCGCACGCACCCCCATGCGGCGCATCGCGGCGGCCTGTCTCGTGGGCTCGGCCATCGAGTTCTACGACTTTCTCATCTACGGGACCGCGGCGGCACTGGTGTTTCCCGCGGTGTTCTTCCCGAACCTGGGCGCCACGGTGGCCACCATCGCGTCGATGGCGACGTTTGCGACGGCGTTCCTGTCCCGCCCGCTGGGTGCGGCCGTCTTCGGTTACTTCGGGGACCGGCTCGGCCGCAAGAAGACGCTGGTCGCCACCCTGCTGATCATGGGCGCGTCGACCGTCAGCGTGGGCCTGGTCCCCAGCACGGCGTCGATCGGGGTGGCGGCGCCGTTGATCCTTATCGTCCTGCGGTTGCTGCAGGGCTTCGCCGTCGGCGGCGAATGGGCCGGGTCCGTCCTGCTGAGCGCCGAATACGCGCCTCCCGGCAAACGCGGCTGGTACGGCATGTTCACCTCGCTGGGCGGCGGCACCGCGGGGACGCTGGCCAGCCTGACGTTCCTCGCCGTCAGCCTCACCATGGGGGAGAGCAGCCCCGCGTTCCTGGAGTGGGGCTGGCGGGTGCCGTTCCTGATCAGCAGCGGGCTGATCGCGATCGCCCTCTATGTGCGCCTCAACATCGATGAGACCCCGCTGTTCGTCGAGGAGAAGGCCCGCAACCTGGTGCCCAAAGCGCCGCTGGCCGAGCTGGTGCGGCTGCAGCGGCGCGAGATCGTGTTGGTGGCGGGCTCTTTCCTGGCCGGCATGGGCTTCGTCTATCTGGGCCACACCTTTCTCGTCATGCACGCCCACTCGCACCTGGGCTACTCGCGCAGCTTCATCTGGGCCGTCGGCGGGCTGGGCGGTCTGACGAGCATCGTGTTCGTCGCGTTCGGGGCCTGGCTGTCCGATCGCGTCGGGCGCCGCCGGGTGATGCTGTGCGGACTCGCAGCGTGCCTGCCGTGGTCGTTCGTGGTCATGCCGCTGCTGGACACCGGCAACCCCGCCATGTACGTGGTCGCCGTCCTCGGCATGACCGCCTGCGCGGCCGTCGCCAACGGTCCCACGGGCGCCTTCATTCCCGAACTGTTCGCCACCCGCTACCGCTACAGCGGCGCGGCCGTGGCGATGAACCTGGCCGGCATCCTCGGCGCCGCCGTACCGCCGCTGTTGGCGGGCACCTTGCTGGCGACCTACGGAGGCTGGGCGATCGGGCTCATGATGGCGACCCTCGTCGTGGCCAGTCTCGTCTGCGTGACACTGCTGCCCGAAACCCGAGGGACCGCGCTGGGCGAAGTCCCGGCTGTCGAGCGGGTCCCCGCCGACTTATAGGCGCCCGCCTTCAGTTGGCGTGCAGGTCTTCGTTCAGGGCGATGCCTTGGCCGCCGCGGGCCACCACCTCCACCGCCCCACTCACCGAATTGCGGCGGAACAGCAGGTTGTTGCCGCCGGACAGGTCGAGTGCCTTCATCGTTTTGCCTTCGGGCGTAATGACTTTGGTGCCCGCGGTAACGTACAGGCCGGCTTCGACGACGCAGTCGTCGCCCAGCGAGATGCCCAGGCCGGCGTTGGCGCCGAGCAGGCAGCGCTTGCCGATCGAAATCACTTCGGTACCACCGCCGGACAGTGTCCCCATGATCGAGGCTCCACCGCCGACGTCGGAACCGTCGCCCACCACCACACCGGCGGAGATGCGACCCTCCACCATGGACGCCCCCAGGGTGCCGGCGTTGTAGTTGACGAAGCCCTCGTGCATCACCGTCGTGCCCGGCGCCAGGTGGGCGCCGAGCCGAACCCGGTCGGCGTCGGCGATGCGCACTCCGGTCGGCAGGACGTAATCGACCATCCGCGGGAACTTGTCGACGCCGTAGACCGCGACCGGCCCGCGGCGCCGCAGCCGGGCCCGGACCGCCTCGAAGCCCTCGACGGCGCACGGGCCCCGATTAGTCCAGACCACATTCGTTAATACCCCGAACAGGCCGCCGGCGTTCAGCCCGTGCGGCGCCACCAGTCGGTGCGAGAGCAGATGCAATCGCAGATAGGCGTCGTAGGCGTCGGCGGCCGCCTCGTCCAGCGAGCCGATGACCGTGCGCACGGCGACGGTCTCTGTGCCGCGGTCGTCGTCGCGGCCGACGAGCGCGGCCAGCTCCGGCGGAGCATCCGACAGCGCCAGCCGCGAGGTCGCGCTGGTGGCTGAGTCGGTCAGTTCCGGTGCGGGAAACCACGTGTCGAGGATCGATCCGTCGGCGGCCAGCGTTGCCAGCCCGATACCTGCAGCTCCAGTCACGGCGGACAGGTTACTTCCTGGGCCGCGCCCGGGTCCGCCCGCCCTGCTGGGTACTGCGCCGAGGCACTGGGCACTCGGCCCGACAGGTAGGCAAAAGCCGACGCGGGCAACGCCATTCGTTTGGTCCGGGCCTGTGGTCCGGGGCGGCCGGCGCCCGGCCTCGCCGGTCCTGGCAGGTCAAGGCGTGAATTTCAGCATTTTGGGTACGCAGCTCCCGGGACCTGCGGGGTCGCTATCCGGCCTTGCAGAAGGTTCCCTGTCGCCGGTCCTTAGCGGCCGCCCGTTTGCTGGAGGAGAAGAAACATGTCCTTTGTCACCACTCGGCCCGACGCGCTGCTGGCCGCGGCGAGCACCCTCGAAGGGCTCGGCTCTTCGCTGGCCGCTCAGGATGCCGCCGCCGCAGCGCCCACCACGAGCATCGCTCCCGCGGCCGCCGACGAGGTGTCCGGTCTGCAGGCGGCCCAGTTTTCCACCTACGGTGCGTGGTACCAGCAGGTCAGTACCCAGGCGAAGGCAATTCACCAAACGCTGGTGAGCAACCTCGACAGCAACGCCGGTTCGTACGCCACGGCGGAAGCGGCGAATCGGGTGACCACCAGCGCCGCAGCCCTGCCCGCCGCGGCACCGCTGGCCGCGGCCGACCCGTCGTCTTCCGGAGCTGCCCTTGGCACCACCATCGAGTGGGGTCAGGACGTCGGCGCCGCGGCATCCGACTTCATCGCCCTGGGGCAAGGGCAGTTCCTGCCGGCCAGCGGCGTGGCCGGAGTCCCCGCATTGACGAGCGATGTCGGCGCGGCGGGCGCCGCCGTCGGTGTCTCCACGCCGGCCGGTCCCGCAGCCGTGAGTGCCGCGCCGGTGCTGGCGAGTGTGGGCCAGGGGCCTTCGATCGGCGCGATGTCGGCAGCGCCCAGCTGGGCGGCAGGCGGCATGCCGGCGAATCCCGTCGCGGTCCAGCCGGAAGGGGCCGGCCTCGCCAGTGCTGCGCCGCGCGCCGCATCGGTGAACACCGTGCCGGGCGGCCTGCCCTCGGTGGCCAGCACCGGGCGCGGCGACTCCGGCCTGGGCGCGCCACGCTACGGCCTCAAGCCCACCGTGATGCCCAAGCCCACCGTCTGATACGAGAAAGGTAGCAGCACAATGACTTTCGACTTTGGAGCACTGCCACCCGAGGTGAACTCTTTGCGGATGTACACCGGCGCCGGCGCCGGGCCGATGATGGCCGCCGCGGCGGGATTCGCCAGCCTGGCCGACGAATTGAGCACGACGGCGGCGGCCAGCGAAGCGGCGATCTCGAATCTGACCGGGGAGGAGTGGATGGGCCCGTCGTCGGCCGCGATGGTCACTGCGGCCGAGCCGTACGTGACGTGGATGCACACCACCGCAGCGCAACTGCAACAGGCGGCAACCCAGGCCATGGCGTCGGCGGCCGCCTACGAGACGGCTTTCGCGATGACGGTGCCGCCGCCGCTGATCGCCGCCAACCGGGCCCAGCTCGCGGCGTTGGTCGCGACGAACTTCCTGGGGCTGAACACCGCGGCCATCGCTGCCACCGAGGCGCAGTATGGCGAGATGTGGGCCCAGGATGCGGCGGCCATGTATGGCTACGCCGCGTCGTCGGCCACCGCGGGCAGACTGAGCCCGTTGACGTCGCCGGCGCCCACCAACAACTCGGGCGGGCTGGGCGCGCAAAGCGTCGCGGCCACGGGTGCGCAGACGAGCGGGCTGCAAAATGTCGTGTCCAACGTGCCCAACAAGGTCGAGGCGCTGGCGGCGCCCGCCGCCGTGCCCGACCCGCCGAGCCTGGACGATCTGCTCGGCAATCCCGTGGTGTCCAACCTCGGCAACGCCGGGTTCGACGTCGGTTCCTGGAATCTGTTCAACACGATGGTGTCCGGGGTGCTGTACCAGCACGCGGCCGACGCGGCAGCGGCTCCCGCCGCCGCCGCCGGTCTGACTGGTGGGCTGGGTGGCTCCGGCGCGCTGCTGGGCGCGGCGGCCCCGGCCAGTACCGCGGGCGTGAGTGCCGCGCCGGTGCTGGCGAGGATGGGCTCCGCGGCTCCCGTCGGCGGATTGTCGACACCCGTCGCGTGGTCGGCGGCCACGCCCGCGCCCCCGGCCGCGACCCTCGCCGGCGCGGGGTGGGCCGCGCCGACCGAAGAGGCCCACACTACGTGGGCGTCCGGGATGCCGGCGGTCGCCTCGGCGGGGCGGGGCGGCTACGGCATGGGGCCGCGCTACGGCGTCAGGCCCAAGGTGATGCCCACGCAGTTGCTCGTCTGACGCGATCCGCCGCGCCCGGCGACCCGCTGCGCCCGGCTCCGCCGCGCTGGCGATCGCCACGGGACCACTACCCTGAGACCGTGCTGGACTTACGCGGGGATCCGATCGCGCTGACCGCGGCGCTGGTGAACATCCCCAGCGAATCGAGGGACGAAGCGCGGCTGGCCGACGAGGTCGAGGCCGCTCTGCGGGCGCAGGTCCCCGCGTTCGAGATCATTCGCAACGGCAACGCCGTGCTGGCTCGCACGCACCACCGGCGGCCCTCGCGCGTGCTGTTGGCCGGGCACCTGGATACCGTGCCGATAGCCGAGAACCTGCCCAGCCGCCGCGAGGGCGACGACCTGTACGGCTGCGGCACGGCGGACATGAAATCCGGGGACGCGGTCTTCTTGCACCTGGCCGCCACCGTGGCCGACCCGGTGCACGATCTGACGCTGGTGATGTATGACTGCGAGGAAATCGAAGCCGCCGCAAACGGATTGGGCCGCATCGAACGCGAGTTACCGGACTGGCTGTGCGCCGACGTGGCCATCCTGGGCGAGCCCACCGGCGGATACATCGAGGCCGGCTGCCAGGGCACCCTGCGTGTGGTGGTCAGCGCCACCGGCACCCGCGCGCATTCGGCGCGATCGTGGTTGGGGGACAACGCGATTCACAAGCTCGGCGCGGTGCTCGAGCGGCTGGCCGCGTACCAGGCACGCAGCGTCGACATCGACGGCTGCATCTACCGGGAGGGCCTGTCGGCCGTGTTCATCGACGGCGGCGTGGCGGGCAACGTCATTCCCGACGCAGCCGCCGTGACGATCAACTTCCGGTTCGCCCCCGACCGGTCGTTGCCCGACGCGCTGCAGCACGTGCAGGACGTGCTCGCCGGGCTCGACGTGCACATCGAACAGACCGATGCGGCGGCGGGCGCACTGCCCGGACTGTCCCAGCCCGCCGCCAAGGCCCTGGTCGACGCCGCGGGCGGCAACGTCCGGGCCAAGTACGGTTGGACCGACGTCGCCCGGTTCGCCGCGCTGGGCATACCGGCGGTCAACTTCGGGCCGGGAGATCCGAATCTGGCGCACAAGCGCGACGAGCGGGTCGCGGTCGCCAACATCACCGCCGCGGTGGATGTGCTGCGCGGCTACCTGAGCGGCTAGACATCCCCTGCCCCGCGCCCCCGCGCCTGTGCGGCGGCGTCGGCGGCGGCGGCATGCATGCCGATCGACGTCAGCTCGTCGGACACCGAACGCAGCCCCGCGCCATCGGCGGCGGCCAGCGCGCGGGCGTGCGACAGCGCAATTCGTCCTGCGGCACAGTCGATTTCGTTGCCGAGTCGAGCCAGGGGATCGACGGCGCGGGTGTCGCCCAACCGCACGGCCTCGTGCCAGACCCGCACCGCCACGCCGCGCTGCCCGCCGCGCTCGGCCATCCGGGCGGCGTCGCGCGCGGCGGCCACCGCACCGTGTGCGTCGCGCACCAAGGCCAGCCGCCACGCCCGCGCCACCACGAGCTCGGGCGCGAACAGCGCCGACTTGGTGCCATGCCGGGATTCGGCCCTGCTCAACGCCTTTGCCGCCGCGGCGGTATCGCCCTGCTGGGCCAGCGCGGTGGCCAGCAGCGTCAGCGACAGCGGCCCCCACGAGTAGCCGGTCCGCTCCAAGGTGGCCGCCGCGGGGGTCAATAATGCTGCCGCAGCCGCGAATTCACCACCGTAGATCAGCGCATGTGCCAGCAGCACCTCGCCGATCGCGCGGCCCGGCTGTTGCAGTTCGGCGAAGTCGGTGAACTGCCGAGCGAGGCGGCTGGCTTCGTCGGGGCGCCCGGCCATCAACAGCGCGGTGATCTGCCCCAGCCCGACCGTGAAGCGCAGCAGCCCGGGATGTTCGGCGTCCGAGGCGCGCCGCGCCAGCGGCTCGACGTCATCGAACCGGCCCTCGCGCGCCGCGCACAATGCGGCCGTGCTGGCGGCCCAGGCCACCGCCTGGTCGTCGGCCGCCGACGAGGCGAGGACGTCGGCGGCGACCTTCACGGCGTGCCCGACATTGCCGGCGTTCATCGCGAAGGTCGCGCTCAGCGCGTCGAGGGTGGTCCGTGGGCCGGTATCGGTGACCCGGTTGCGCACGGTCCGCAGGAACGCGGTGGCACGCTCGGGTTCGCCCAGCATCCAGAACTGGTTGGCCGCGCGCAGCAGCGCCCAGTCCATCAGCGCCGGTTCGGTCAACCCGCTGGAGTCGACGCCGGCCAAGACCGCATCCGCCTCGCGGCCGCGGCCCTGCCAGCCCAGGGCGTGTGCCAGTGCGAGCCGCGCCGCCAACCCGCCGGAACGCTGCAGGGCCGAGCGGGCCAGCCGTTCGCCCAGCGCCAGATCGCCCAACCGCAGCGCCTGCCGGGCGGCGGCAACCACGTCGGCGGCCGGTGGGGGAGTGTCGCTGTCCAGCGCCAGCGACACCAGCCGCAACCGGTCACTGAGGTGTTCGGGGTCACGCTGCGACAGCAGCCCGACCAGCTCGGTGCGGCGTTGCCGCGCGTCGTCGGGGTCCAGCGTGGCCCGGGTTCGCTCCGCGAACAGCGGGTGGGCCGTATAGACCACCGGGTCGTCCGAAGATCCGCCCCGCGCCCGGGTCTCCGCGGCACCCCAGGTGACGGCGTCGGCCACCGCGCCCTCCCCGGCGAGCGCGGTCAGCGCGGCGACCGACAGCGGCTCGGCGACCGCGAGGTACTCGAGCACCGACCGCGCCGGAGCCGGCAACTCAGCGAGGAACGTGTCGATCTGCGTGGGCCCGGTGGCACCGTCGGGCGGCTCGATGTCGATCCGGGTGAGCAGGCCGTCGCGCCACAGTGCCGCGATCGCCTCGGGAGCGGGCTCGGCGCGGGCGGTGACGATCAGCCTTCCCGCGCCGTCGCGCGCCAGCTGGTAGACGAGCGTCGCCGACAGCACGTCCAGGTGTTGCGCGTCGTCTACGACGAGCAGCAGTTCGTCACCGCCCAGCGACGCCCGGGCGGCCCGCAGCAGCGCGGCCGGCTTGCCGATGTCGGCGATCTCCACCAGATGGCTGAACGCACCGAACGGGACCGCGCGTTCGGTCGGGGTGCCGGTGACCCAGCGGATGAGCGCGTCCGGGTGCCGATCGGCGAAGCGTTCGGCGGCCTGGCGGGCCAGGGTGGATTTGCCGACACCGTCGGGCCCCAGTACTACCGCTCCGCGGGCCCCGTCGGCCAGGGCAGCGTCCAGCCGCTCTGCGGCCGTCGCATGTTGGGGGACGTTCCATCGAATCGGCACTGCCGAATTTTATGGTGCGAGACGCCGGTGGCAGAACGAAAGCCCCGGATATGACGCCCAGGGCGCCGCTGGTCTACCTTTGGCGGATATGCCCGGCCAACGCGAGTCATCCGGCGAGTGGTCGGTGTGCGTGTATTGCGCGTCCGGCCCGCTGCACCCCGAATTGCTCGGCGTCGCTACGGAACTCGGTGAGGCGATCGCGGAGCGCGGCTGGACGCTGGTGTGGGGTGGCGGCCGGGTATCGGCGATGGGTGCGGTGGCGAGCGCGGCGCGCGGCCGCGGCGGCCGGACCGTCGGCGTCATCCCCACGATCCTGATGCGCCGCGAGATTGCCGACGCGGATGCCGACGAGCTGATAGTCAGCGACACGCTGCACGAGCGCAAGCAGCTCATGGAAGACCGCGCCGACGCTTTCGTGGTGTTGCCGGGCGGCCTCGGCACCCTCGACGAGTTGCTCGACGCATGGACGGCGGCGTTCCTGGGCCTGCACGCCAAACCCATCGTGCTACTCGATCCCTTCGGTCACTACGAGGGGCTGTGGACCTGGTTGTGCGGGCTGCTGGACAGCGGTTACGTCTCCCAGGTGGCGATGGATCGGTTGGTGCTGGTCGACAAGGTGAGCGCAGCGATGGACGCGTGCGCGCCCGGCTGAGGCTGCCGAGGGGTTTGCCACCCTATTAGGCTGTCCGCCGGGCTTGACTTTCCGAAACGAATCGAGGGGATCACGTGTCCGATCGTGAGGGGGGAGCGCGCACGGCGGTCAAACTGACCGACATCGCTTCCCGAGTGCCGGCCGTGCTGGCCGACCTGCCGGTGATCGCGCGCGGCGCGAGGACCGGACTGCTGGCCCAACCGGGCTCCAAGAGATCGATCGGCACGGTCTTTCAGGAGCGGGCCGCGCGCTACGGCGACCGGATCTTCCTGCGCTTCGGCGATCAGCAGCTCACTTATCGCGACGCCAACGCCGCCGCCAATAGATACGCCGCCGTGCTGGCCGCGCGCGGCGTCGGGCAGGGCGACGTCGTCGCGATCATGCTGCGCAACTCACCCAACACCGTGTTGGCCATGCTGGCCGCGGTCAAGTGCGGCGCCATCGCGGGCATGCTCAACTACCACCAACGCGGCGAGGTGCTCGCGCACAGCCTGGGCCTGCTGGACGCCAAAGTGCTCATCGCCGAAACCGATCTGGTCAGTGCCGTGGCCGAATGCGGCGGCTCGGGCAGCACCGAGACGCTGACGGTCGAGGACCTGGAGCGGTTCGCGGTGAGCGCGCCGGCCACCAACCCCGCCTCGGCGTCGGCCGTGCACGCCAGGGACACTGCCTTCTACATCTTCACCTCGGGCACAACAGGATTTCCGAAGGCCAGCGTCATGACGCACCTGCGTTGGCTCAAGGCGCTCGCGGCGTTCGGCGGCATCGGGTTGCGGCTCAAGAGCTCCGACACCCTGTACTGCTGCTTGCCGCTGTACCACAACAACGCGCTGACGGTGGCGCTGTCGTCGGTGATCAACTCGGGGGCAACGCTGGCGCTTGGCAAGTCGTTCTCGGCGTCGCGGTTCTGGGACGAGGTGATCGCCAACGAGGCCACCGCGTTCATCTACATCGGCGAGGTGTGCCGGTATTTGCTCAACCAGCCGGCCAAACCGACCGACCGCGGGCACAAGGTGCGCCTGATCGCCGGAAACGGGCTGCGCCCGGAGATCTGGGACGAGTTCACGAAGCGATTCGGCATCGCCCGCGTCTGCGAGTTCTACGCCTCCAGCGAGGGCAATGCGGCGTTCATCAACATCTTCAACGTGCCGCGCTCCACCGGCGTCTTCCCGATGCCGCTGGCCTACGTCGAGTACGACCCGGATACCGGCGTGCCGCTGCGCGACGACAACGGACGGGTCCGTCGCGTGCCTGCGGGCGAGCCCGGTTTGCTGCTCAGCCCGGTCAACCGGCTGCAGCCCTTCGACGGCTACACCGACCCGGAGTCGAGCGAAAAGAAATTGGTGCGCAACGCCTTTCGTGAGGGCGATTGCTGGTTCAACACCGGTGACGTGATGAGCCCGCAGGGCATGGGGCACGCCGCGTTCGTCGACCGGCTCGGCGACACCTTCCGATGGAAGGGCGAGAACGTGGCCACCACGCAGGTCGAGGCGGCGCTGGCATCGGACGACTCCGTCGAGGACTGCACGGTCTTCGGCGTCGAGGTGCCCCGTACCGGCGGCCGCGCCGGGATGGCCGCGGTCAAGCTGCGCGACGACGCCGAGTTCGACGGGCAGTCGCTGGCCCGGGCCGTGTACGAGCAGCTTCCGGTCTACGCGCTGCCGCTGTTCGTCCGGCTGGTGGACTCGATCGAGCAGACCACGACGTTCAAGAGCCGCAAGGTGGAGCTGCGCGAGCAGGCCTACGGCCCGGACGTGGAGGATCCGCTCTACGTGCTGGCCGGCCGCGACGAGGGCTACGTGCCGTACTACGACGAGTACCCCGACGAAGTGGCCGGGGGCAAACGCCCGTAGGGCGTGCGGCCGCCCGCATGCCCGGGCCGGTCCCGGGGCGCCACCTCCGGCAGTGACCAGGCACTATGTATTGGTGCAATCGACTCTCTGCGGCCGACCGGTGGCGGGTGATCGGGCGCTGATCATGGCGATCGTCAACCGCACCCCGGACTCGTTCTACGACAAGGGTGCGACCTTCAGCGACGAGGCCGCCAGGGCCGCTGTGCACCGCGCCGTCGCCGAGGGTGCCGACGTCATCGACGTCGGCGGCGTTAAGGCCGGCCCCGGTGCGGAGGTCGATGCCGACACCGAGGTCGCCCGGCTGGTGCCGTTCATCGAATGGCTGCGCGACGCCTATCCGGACCAGCTGATCAGCGTCGATACCTGGCGTTCCGCGGTCGCCAAGGTGGCCTGCGCGGCCGGCGCGGACCTGATCAACGACACGTGGGGCGGCGTCGACCCGGCGCTGCCGGAGGTGGCCGCCGAGTTCGGTGCGGGTCTGGTGTGTTCGCACACCGGCAACGCGCAGCCGCGCACGCGTCCCTTTCGGGTGAGCTACGGAACCGCCACCCGTGGCGTGGTCGACGACGTCATCGCCCAGGTCACCCGGGGCGCCGAGCGGGCGGTGGCGTGCGGAGTGGCCCGCGACCGGGTGCTGATCGACCCCACCCACGACTTCGGCAAGAACACGTTCCACGGGCTGCTGCTGTTGCGTCACGTGGGCGATCTTGTTAATACCGGGTGGCCCGTGCTCATGGCTTTGAGCAACAAGGACTTCGTCGGGGAGACTCTGGGTGTGGAATTGACCGAGCGGCTCGAGGGAACGTTGGCGGCGACCGCGCTGGCGGCAGCCGCCGGGGCGCGGATGTTTCGCGTGCACCAGGTCGCGGCCACGCGCCGGGTGCTGGAGATGGTGGCCTCGATCCAGGGCACCCGCGCGCCGGCCCGCACGGTGAGGGGCCTGGCATGACGATGTCTGACCTGCTCGCGGGCGCTCTTGCCGGCGACGGCATGCTCGCCGCCCGGCCCGGTGACACCTGGCTGGCCAATGGCAGCTGGGACCGGCCAAGCTGGACTATCGCGGAGCTGGAGGCCGCGAAGGCGGGGCGGACCATCTCGGTGGTACTGCCGGCCCTGGACGAGGAAGAAACCATCGAGTCGGTGATCGAGAGCATCTCACCGCTGGTCCGGGACTCCGGGGGGCTGGTAGACGAGCTGATCGTGCTGGACTCGGGCTCCATCGACGACACCGAGATCCGCGCGGTCGCCGCGGGCGCCCGCGTCGTCAGCCGCGAGCAGGCGTTGCCCGAGGTGCCGATACGGCCCGGCAAGGGCGAGGCGTTGTGGCGGTCGCTGGCGGCCACCCGCGGCGACATCGTGGTGTTCGTCGACTCCGACCTGATCGATCCCCACCCGATGTTCGTGCCCTGGCTGGTCGCTCCGCTGCTCACCGGCGACGGCATTCACCTGGTCAAGAGCTTCTACCGGCGGCCTTTGCGGGGCAGTGAGCTCGCCGATGTCGGCGACGTGGCATCCGACGTGAGCGCCACCGGCGGTGGCCGGGTGACCGAGCTGGTGGCCCGGCCGTTGCTCGCGGCGCTGCGTCCGGAACTGGGCTGCATCGTGCAACCGCTCGGCGGTGAATACGCCGCCACCCGCGAGCTGCTGACCTCGGTGCCGTTCGCCCCGGGCTACGGCGTGGAGATCGGCCTGCTGGTGGACACCTTCGACCGGCTGGGCCTCGACGCGATCGCCCAGGCCAACCTGGGGGTGCGCGCGCATCGCAACCGGCCGTTGGCGGAGTTGGGTGTGATGAGCCGGCAAGTCATCGCAACCCTGCTGTCGCGCTGCGGGATCCCCGACTCCGGGGTCGGGTTGACGCAGTTCATCGCCGACGGCGCCGAGGGGAACGGCTACGTTGCGCAGACGTCGCCGGTGTCGCTGGAAGACCGGCCGCCGATGCAGACGCTCAGGCCCCGATAACTCCCCGGCGGAGCAACGCGGTGTCGGTGGCGTAGGGCAATATCGATCACGTGGCGTTGGTATTGCTGTACCTGGTGGTTCTGGTGCTGGTGGCGATCGTCTTGTTCGGCGCGGCCAGCCTGTTGTTCGGTCGCGGCGAGCAGCTGCCGCCCCTGCCGCGGGGAACGACTGCCACGGTGTTGCCCGCGTTCGGGGTGAGCGGCGCCGACGTCGACGCCGTCAAGTTCACTCAGGTGCTGCGCGGTTACAAGACCAGCGAGGTGGACTGGGTGCTGGACCGGCTCGCGCGTGAGCTCGAAGCGCTACGTGGCCAACTGGCCGCCGTGCACGCCTCGCCGGATGTGGCGGAGGCCGGGGCCGAACCGGGGGAACCGGACGACGGTGAGGATCGTCAGGACCAAGTGTGAGTGATGACCAACTGGTTCGCTGCGGTTGGGCGACCGTGCGACCCGGACCCGATTTCGAGCTCTATCGCGACTATCACGACCGCGAATGGGGCCGACCGGTGCGCGACGGGACCGCGTTGTTCGAGCGGATGAGTCTGGAGGCGTTTCAAAGCGGCCTGTCGTGGCTGATCATTTTGCGGAAGAGGGAGAACTTCCGGCGCGCGTTCGCCCGATTCGACATCGCCAAGGTCGCCGAATACACCGACGCCGACGTGCAGCGGCTGCTGGCCGACGAGGGAATCATCCGCAACCGCGCCAAGATCGAGTCGACGATCGGCAACGCCCGCGCCGCCGCTGAGCTGGGAACTCCCGCGGACCTGGCCGACCTGCTGTGGTCATTCGCGCCGTCGCCGCGGTCCCGTCCGGCCGACTCATCCGAAATCCCTTCGGCCACTGACGAATCCAAGGCCATGGCCCGTGAGCTCAAGCGGCGCGGGTTCCGCTTCGTCGGCCCGACCACCGCGTATGCGCTGATGCAGGCGACCGGGATGGTCGACGACCACATTCGCGCTTGCTGGGTTCCCGCCACAACCCGGTGAACACACAGATGTGGGTCTTTGTACGACGGGCGAACTGGATAGGGAACAATAGGGGGGTGATTAGGCAGTTCGATGCCGGGCATGGCTTGAAGTTCGCTGGCGGGGCGTGCTCGGCGCCGACCAGGTCCGCACTGGCGGGCCGGCTCGAACCTGGAGGGAGCACTCGATGGCGGCGATGAAGCCCCGGACCGGAGACGGTCCTCTGGAAGCAACCAAGGAGGGGCGCGGCATCGTGATGCGGGTACCACTTGAGGGAGGCGGTCGCCTGGTGGTCGAGCTGACACCCGACGAAGCCGCTGCCCTCGGCGACGAACTCAAGGGCGTCACGAGCTCCAGCTAGGGCCTGCCGCCGAACCAACGTCGGCGGCGCTACGCACACACTTTCCGATAGATCTCCAGGGTCTGCTCGGCGACGTGGGCCCAGGAGAACTCTTCGACGCAGCGCTGGCGTCCCGCTTCGCCGTAGCGCCGCGCTTTTTCCCGGTCGGCGATCAACTCGTTGACCGCTTCGGTCAGTCGGGCCTGATAGCCCCGCGCGTCATCGGGTGCGTAATGCACCAGCGTCCCGGTGACTCCGTCGGCGACCACCTCCGGAATTCCGCCGACATCGGAGGCCACCACCGCAGCCGAGCAGGCCATTGCCTCCAAATTCACGATGCCCAACGGCTCATACACCGATGGGCATACGAAAACCGTTGCTGCCGAGAGGATTTCACGTAGCTCCCCGATGGGCAGCATTTCCCGGATCCAGAACACCCCCGTGCGGCTCGCGGCCAGCCCGGCCACGGCGTCGCGGATCTCGTCGGCGATCTGCGGGGTGTCGGGAGCGCCGGCGCACAACACCACCTGCGTCTCCGGGCTGAATCGGTGGGCCGCCGCCACCAGGTGCGCCAGCCCCTTCTGCCGCGTGATCCTGCCTACGAACACCACGATGGGCCGGGCCGGATCGACCCCCAGTTCGGCCAGCATCGATCCGGTTTGCATCGGCCCGGCCGGGTACCAGACGTCGGTGTCGACGCCGTTGCGGATGACATGCACGAGGTTGGGGTCCAGCGTGGGGTAGACCCGCAGGACGTCTTCGCGCATCGCGGAACTGACCGCGATGACGGCGTCCGCGGCGACCACCGCGGTCTGCTCGACCCAGCTCGAGATCCGGTAGCCCCCACCGAGTTGCTCGGCCTTCCACGGGCGCAGCGGTTCCAGCGAATGCACGGTCAGCACGTGCGGGACGCCGTACAGCAGTGCGGCCAGATGCCCGGCCATGCCGGTGTACCAGGTGTGCGAATGCACCACACTGGCCCCCGACGCCGCGTTGGCCATCACCAGGTCCGCCGACAGGGTCGACATCGCCGCGTTGGCGCCGCGCAGCCGTGGGTCTGGCTCGTGCACCCGCACCCCGTGGATGCCCGGACGCGGCGCACCCATGCAATGCACGTCGACCGCGCACAGCCGGCGCAGCTGGGCGACGAGTTCGGTGACGTGCACTCCCGCTCCGCCGTAGACCTCCGGTGGGTATTCGCGCGTCATCATGGCCACCCGCATACCCGAACGGTAGTTCGGCGACGGGACCCACCGCGAGTCGGGTTCACCGTGGCAAGTGGCGATCTCCGTGGCGTGCGCGGCCAAATACCTTGACGGACAGTCCCACAGAACGCGGTGAATCGCCCTTCCCCCTGGCAGCCCTTCGCGACGGCCGATAGGTTTGTCACCATGAGGGAAGCGCCACACGTGCTGGGCATCGTCCTGGCCGGCGGTGAGGGCAAGCGGCTGTATCCGCTGACTGCGGACCGTGCCAAGCCCGCGGTTCCCTTCGGGGGCGCCTATCGACTGATCGACTTCGTGCTGTCCAACCTCGTCAATGCCCGGTATCTGCGCATCTGCGTTCTCACCCAGTACAAGTCGCATTCACTGGACCGCCACATTTCGCAGAATTGGCGGCTGTCCGGTCTGGCCGGTGAGTACATCACCCCGGTGCCCGCGCAGCAGCGGCTCGGCCCGCGCTGGTATACCGGTTCGGCCGATGCCATCTACCAGTCGCTCAATCTGATTTTCGACGAAGACCCCGACTACATCGTGGTTTTCGGTGCCGACCACGTGTACCGGATGGACCCCGAGCAGATGGTCCGCTTCCACATCGACAGCGGCGCCGGCGCGACGGTGGCCGGCATCAGGGTGCCGCGCGGCGAGGCCACCGCGTTCGGCTGCATCGACTCCGACGAGTCGGGCCGCATCCGCAAGTTCGTCGAGAAGCCGCTGGATCCTCCGGGGACCCCGGACGACCCAGAGCAGACGTTCGTGTCGATGGGCAATTACATCTTCACCACCAAGGTGCTCATCGACGCGATCCGCGCGGACGCCGACGACGACCATTCCGATCACGACATGGGCGGTGACATCATCCCGCGACTGGTCGACGACGGGATGGCCGCGGTGTACGACTTCAACGACAACGAGGTGCCCGGCGCCACCGATCGTGACCGGGCCTACTGGCGCGACGTGGGAACGCTGGACGCGTTCTACGACGCGCACATGGACCTCGTGTCGGTGCATCCGGTGTTCAACCTGTACAACAAGCGCTGGCCGATCCGCGGCGAGTCGGAGAACCTGGCGCCGGCCAAGTTCGTCAACGGTGGTTCCGCGCAGGAGTCGGTGGTGGGCGCGGGCAGCATCATCTCGGCGGCCTCGGTGCGCAACTCGGTGTTGTCGTCCAATGTGGTGGTCGACGACGGCGCCATCGTGGAGGGCAGCGTGATCATGCCCGGCGCCCGGGTCGGCCGTGGCGCGGTGGTGCGCCACGCGATTCTGGACAAGAACGTCGTCGTCGGGCCGGGCGAGATGGTCGGCGTGGATCTGGAAAAGGACCGGGAACGCTTCGCGATCAGCGCCGGCGGGGTGGTCGCCGTGGGCAAGGGCGTTTGGGTTTAGCGCGACGACGATGCGGGCCGCGTAGCGGACCGCTGAGGAGTAGCGCCATCGGGTCGAGCGACGACGATGCGGGCCGCGTAGCGGACCGCTGAGGAGTAGCGCCATCGGGTCGAGCGACGACGATGCGGGCCGCG
>NZ_JAPIYN010000011.1:0-64128 GCF_035617725.1 Mycobacterium sp. 94-17 | reverse complement strand
TGGTGACGGCCACGTCACATTCGGCTGCGTTTCGGGTGGTTACCAGAGGGAGGGCACCAGCCGATAGCGCACGTGTTGGGCGTATTCGCGGTACCCCGGTAGTTCTCGGACGAGCAGTTTTTCTTCGTCGAGGATGCGCAGCGCGAGTGCCACGGTGCCCGGGATGACGAAGAGCAACCCCAAGTAGGAGCCGAGCGCGAGGGGGATGCCGATCATCATGATCACGTTTCCGACGTACATCGGATGGCGCACGATCTTGTAGAGGCCTCCGGTCACGACCGTCTGGCCTGGTTCGACCGTGACTGTGGCTGCGGCATAGCCGTTTTGGATGTTCACCAGCATGGCGAGGCCGAGGCCCGCCGCCACCGCCACGTCGCCGAGCACCGAGAGCCACGCCGGCACCGGCGACCAGCCGAACCGGTGATCGAGCGCGCTGAACACCATCGTGGCGAACAGGCACAGAAACGACGCGGTGATGATTTGCTTCTGCGCTGTCCGGGCTTCTGCCCGCGGGCCGGCGCGCATGCGGCGCTGCAGGGCAGCGGGATTGGTCCGGCCCAGGTAAACCGTGGGCACGATGGTCGCCGCGGTGAAAACGGCGATGAAGAGCCACGCCTGCCAGTAGTGCAGCGTGCCGGCAGGCACGAGCAGAATGGCGATGAACGAGAGAACGCCCGACACCGATGTCGCCGCGATCCGGATTCCGGTTTTCATGGTGCTCCTAGCAACGTAGATCGCGACGTCGAAAAGCCATGGCCCCCAGCATGATCAGCCCCAGATCGATGGCCAGTAGCCATAACAGTGGCACGACGGTGAAGTCGGCGCCGATCCGCGGGATGTGTGCGAAGGGCTCCGCGTCAAGTATCCCCTGCGGAAACCCGGCCAGCGACCCGATCAGGTACAGGGCCACGAAGCCGATCAGCACGCCCCAGGCCACCGGCGACAGGCGCGGCGCAATGCCGAACACGCAAACGGTCACGGCCGACAAGAGCCACACCGCGGGCAGTTGGACGGCCGCGGCCGCGACGACCTTCGGTAGTTTGGCGCCGACATCGCCGGCCGCGACGCCGTAGACAACGCCGGCGGTCACGCCGCTGGCCAGCATCGCCGTCGCGGATCCGGCCATCGCTGTCACCAAATAGCTTGCCAGCCACCGGCTTCGCGACACCGCGCCAGCCAGCACCGTTTCGGCTCGCTGGCTCGACTCTTCCTGGTGTAGCCGCAACGTGAGCGAGACGGCGAACGCGGCGGCCACCATGCCCATCATCGTGAATGCGACGGCGATGAACGCGTCCTCGAGCGCGCTGGTGCCGCCCATCCGCACCACGATGTCGCGCGCCACACCGCTGTCGCCCAGCTCGTCGCCGATGCCGTGCACCACGCTGCCGATCAGCAGGCCATACAGGCACAGCCCCACCGTCCACAGCAGCAGCGCCGCGCGGTCCAGCCGCCACGCCAGCCCGAAGGCGTTGCCCAACGTCGGCGTGGCGTCGGCGGGGCCCGGGCGTTCCGCGATGAGCCCGGCGCCGACGTCGCGGCGGGCCAGCAGCCAATACGCCAGGCCGGTCAACACGGCCACCGTCATCAGGTGCAGCAGCAGCACCCACCAGCGATCGCCGGCATAAGGTCTGACCTGAAGTGACCACCCGAGCGGCGACAGCCACGACAGCATGCCCTCGCCGGCGTCGCCGACGGCCCGCAGCGTGAACGCGGCGCCCAGCACGGCGAACGCGGCACCGCGGGCGAACCGGGCGCTCGGTGAGAGCTGCGCGGTCACCGCGGCGACGGCGGTGAACACCAGGCCGGAGCAGGCCAGCGCCGCCGCGAACGCCAGCGACCCGGCGACCGGGACGTCGGTGCTCAACAGCCCGGCGGCACCGATCGCGCCGGTGGCCAACGACGCTCCGAACGACAGCAGCAGCGCCGCGCTCAACGAGGCGTAGCGGCCGATGGCGGTGGAGTCCACCAACTCGGTCCGCCCATTTTCTTCGTCGGCACGGGTGTGCCGGATCACCGTGAGGATGACGGCGACCGCGATCAGCACGTGGAACATCCCGGCTTTCCAAATGCCCACGGCCCCAAGGCTGTCGTTGTACACCTGGCCGTAGAGGGCGCGCTGGGCCGGGCTGGCCATGATGGAGGCCGCGAAGCCGGCACGGGCGGAAGCGGTGGGATAGACCTTTTCGATGCTGCCGACGTACACCGTGGCCAGCGGCACCGACAGCAACAGCACCCACAGCGGCATCGAGACCCGGTCCCGGCGCAGGTACAGGCGCAGCATCGCGAGCGTCCCGGAGAAGTGCGAACCATCCAGCGGCGCAGGCGATGCCGATGCGGACGGCCGGTCCAGCGTGGTCATGCTCATGATAGGGAGACCTTTGCCTCGTCGCGTCCGTGCCGGCCGTTGCCGCCGGATGTGTCGTAGTGGCGCAGGAATAGCTCCTCGAGCGTCGGCGGCTGGCTGATAAGGCTGCGCACCCCGGCATCGCCGAGCACGCGGATCAGCTCGCCCAGGCTTTCGCTGTCCACCTGGGCGTGCAGCGTGTTGCCTTCGACGCTGACATCCTCGACGCCTTTGATGCGCCTGAGATCACCTGGATCACCGATCATTTCGGCCTTGATCGAGGTGCGGCTCAGGTGCCGCATGGAGTCCAGCGAACCGCTCTCGATGGTCTTGCCGGCGCGGATGATCGTCACCCGCTCACACAAGGCTTCGGTTTCGGCCAGAATGTGGCTGGACAACAACACCGTCGTGCCCCGGTCGCGGGCCTGCGCCACGCATTGTTGAAACACGTTCTCCATCAACGGGTCCAGTCCGCTGCTCGGCTCGTCGAGGAGCAGCAGCCTGGCGTGTGAGGAGAATGCGGAAATGAGGGAGACCTTCTGGCGATTCCCTTTGGAATACGTGCGAGCCTTCTTGTGCGGGTCCAGGTCGAAGCGCTCAATCAGCTCGGTCCGGCGTTTCTTGTCGATGCCGCCCCGCAGGCGGGCCAGCAGGTCGATGGTCTCGCCGCCGGTCAGCGACGGCCATAGCGTCACGTCGCCGGGGACATAGGCGATTTCGCGGTGCAGCGCGACGGCCTGGGTCCAGGGGTCGCCGCCGAGGAGACGCACGGTGCCGCCGTCGGCCTGCACCAGGCCCAGCAGGATGCGGATAGTCGTCGACTTCCCGGCGCCGTTGGGCCCGAGGAAGCCGTGGACTTCACCCTCCCGCACCGTGAGGTCGAGGCCGTCCAGCGCCCGCACCGCGCCGAAATTCTTGGTGAGGCCCCGTATCTCAATGGGCGCGAAATGAGCGGATTTGTCAACTGGCATCGGATTCTCCTTGATCTTCGGCGGCCAGGAAGGCGTCGTACATTGTCCGGTCGGTCAGCAGTCCCTCGGTGGAGACCTCGAGCGCGGGCAAGACCATGTCTCGCGAGTAATCGCGCAGCACGGCGCGCAGATCCGTTGGTGTCTCGTGCATTTGGATGTAGAGCAAGAAGCCGCCGCCGCCGGTGATGCCGAGGTACCTGGCCCGCGCCTTGGGATCGCGGCTCGGCTTGACCGTACCGGCGCGCACACCCTCTTCCATGTATTCCTCTACGTTGTCGATCATCCTGCGCCACAACATGTTTGCGAGTTCTCCGCCGGCCTGCATGCTGCGCACCAGGTAGGCCATCAGCGGCGCGTACTCCTCGATCTCGGCAAGCTGGGCGAACCAGGTGGCGGGGTCGTTGGACTGCAGCGCCTCGGTCTTGCTGTCACGGATCTTCTCGGCGATGTAGTCCTCGCAGGCCTTGCGCAGCCCGTCCTTGGAGCCGAAGTGGTGGATGACCAGCGCCGCACTCACGCCGGCCGCCTCGGCGATGGCGCGCAGCCCGACGTTGAACCCGTGCTCGCCGAACTGTTCGATGGCCGCATCCCGGATCCGGGCGGCTGCCGTCAAGTCGGCTGAACGCATGTTCAGTACATTAAACAGCCGTTCAGTCGGAGGTCAAGGGTGGGGCGCGTCAAGAATCAATAAAGTTTCGGCCCGGGCCGCGAATCAGTCGCGGACGGCGGCCAGGATGCCGTCGCCGAGCGGCACCAGCGCGGGGGTGAGGCGCTCGTCCTCGGCGATCAGCCGTGCCGCCTCCCGGACCGCGACCACCTCGGCGTCGCGGGCGGCCGGATCCCCGGCCCGTCCGCCCAGCGCCGCCCGGTGCACCACGATCACGCCGCCGGACCGCAGCAACCGCACGCCCTCGATGACGTAGTCCGGCTGGTCGATCGGGTCGGCGTCGATGAACACCAGGTCGTAGGACTCGTCGGCGAGCCGGGTGAGCACCTCCTGGGCGCGGCCGCCGATCAGCCGGGTGCGCGATGGACCGATCCCCGCTTCGGTGAAGGCCTGCTTGGCCAGCCGCAGGTATTCGGGCTCGATGTCGATAGTCGTCAAGACGCCGTCGTCGCTCATGCCGGACAACAGCCACAGCCCACTGACACCGGCGCCGGTGCCCACCTCGGCGACGGCCTTGCCACCACTGAGCTTGGTGAGCAGGCTCAGCAAGGCGCCGACGGCAGGCGTCACCGCGCCCGCGCCGATATCCACGGCCCGCTCGCGGGCGGCCGCCAGCAGCGCGTCTTCCGATATCGAGCTTTCGGCGTGCGCGAAGAGCGATTCGGCCCGGCTGGGCGTTGCCTGGCCGGGGGCTTCTGCGTCGGTGCCGTCCATGCCCCGCAGCGTATTCCACTTCGCCGCTCAGTCCGACAGGCGCGCCTGATTTTGCTTGCGCTGACACGCCCGGCGCCCGCGGGGCGTTTAAGGTCACAGCGCGGTGGATATCTCCTGCACAGCGCAGGTAACGATACGGTTTCTCAGGTTCAGCTCAGATTGTTCATATACCGCACATACTCCGGTACGCGACGGTAGCCCTATGGATCGCGGAGGGCGTTGGACCGGGAATACCGACTGGCAACTACCTGTTGACGCCAACGACGATGTGCCGGTACTCGGCACGCCGGATTCGGAGGACTCGATCATCACCACGCTTCTCAGCCCGTCCAGCATGTCTCACGCGCAGGAACTCCCCGCCGACGAGTGGGTGGAGCCGTCCGACGCGCCGCAGGGCACCGCGGTGTTCGACGCGACGGGAGACAAGGCGGCCATGCCGTCGTGGGACGAGTTGGTGCGCCAGCACGCCGACCGGGTGTATCGCCTGGCTTATCGGCTTTCCGGCAATCAGCACGATGCCGAAGACCTGACGCAGGAGACCTTCATTCGGGTCTTCCGGTCGGTGCAGAACTACCAGCCGGGAACCTTCGAGGGGTGGTTGCACCGCATCACCACGAACCTGTTTCTCGACATGGTGCGCAGGCGGTCACGCATCCGCATGGAGGCGTTGCCCGAGGACTACGAGCGGGTGCCCGCCGACGAGCCCAACCCCGAGCAGATCTACCACGATTCGCGGCTGGGCCCCGACCTGCAGGCCGCGCTGGACTCGCTGCCCCCGGAATTCCGTGCCGCCGTCGTGCTCTGCGACATCGAGGGTCTTTCCTACGAGGAGATCGGCGCCACGTTGGGCATCAAGCTGGGCACCGTGCGCAGCCGCATCCACCGGGGCCGTCAGGCCCTGCGCGACTACCTGGCCGCCCATCCCCATCACGAGGCGCTGCGCGCCCGATCGGCGTGACTGACCGCCCGCCCGCCTAACGTTCGGGCGGCTATTGAGCCGCTTTGCGGCCTTAGCCTCGGTATTGCGCGGCGCTCGCGCTACATTCGGATAAGGCGGCAATAAGAACTTTCAGTGGCGAGGAGTCGGTGATGACGGATCGAGCACATGTGTTCCGCCGCGCCTTCTCCTGGCTCCCTGCCCAATTCGCCTCCCAAAGCGACGCGCCCGTCGGCGCGCCACGCCAGTTCGGCTCCACCGAGCACCTGTCGGTCGAAGCGATCGCGGCATTCGTCGACGGTGAGTTGCGCATGAACGCACACCTGCGGGCCGCGCATCACCTGTCGCTGTGCGCCCAGTGTGCGGCAGAGGTCGACGATCAGAGTCGGGCGCGCGCGGCACTGCGCGATTCGCGGCCTATCCGTATCCCCAGCACACTGCTTGGGCTGCTGGCGGATATCCCGCACGAGGCGCCCGCCGACCCCGCCGCGCAGGCCACCGACCGCTTCGGGGACCGTGACGGCCCCGAGCGGCGCAAGCGCCGATAGCGTGCCACCCCACGCGCGTTCATGCCGACCGACCGGGCGCCATGGATACTAGGGTGAACACGGACAACGCCGGTGCCGCGTATTTCGCCGGGTAAAGGCCTGTCTCGAGCGCTCAAGTAGAGGATCCAAAAGGGATAACGTGACCTCCGACCAAGGCTTCGACCAAGCAAAAGACCAAGCAAAAGACCAAGCAACAGACCGAGCAAGAGACGGCGGCAACCGCTTGGCGCCCCGCCCCCTCTCGCGTCCGCCGGTCGACCCCGCATCGACCCGGGAGTTCGGCCGTCCGGACGGGCTGCGCGGGTCGTTCGTGGCCGAACGGGTTCGTCCGCAGAAGTACCGGGATCAGTCCGAATTCCGGCCCAGTAGCCGAGGCGCCGACCCGGTCCTGCAGGAGGCATTTCACCGTCCGGACGGAAGTCCCGACTCGCTGCAACGCCACCCGGTGGACGCCGGCGCGCTGACCGCCGAGAAGAACGGCGCCGAGCCCGACGAGTTCGACGATCCCTGGCGAGACCCGGGGGCCGCGGCGGCGCTGGGCACGCCGGCGGTGGCGCCGTCGCGACCCGGGATCGCGGCGGGCTACGGCGGCAAACTGGGCGTGCGCGACGTGTTGTTCGGCGGCAAGGTGTCCTATCTCGCGTTGCTGGTGCTGCTGCTGATCGCGTTGGTCATCGGCATGCTCGGCGGTCTGATCGGGCGCAAGACGGCCGAGGTCGCCGAGGCGTTCACCACCTCCAAGGTGACGCTGTCGACCAACGGCAACGGCGAAGGCCCGGCGGGGCGCTTCGCCAAGGTGGCGGCCGCGACGACGGGCGCCGTGGTGACCATCGAGTCCAAGAGCGACCAAGAGGGCATGCAGGGCTCCGGCGTCGTCATCGACGGCCGCGGCTACATCGTCACCAACAACCACGTCATCTCCGAGGCGGCGAACAACCCCAGCCAGTTCAAGACGACGGTGGTGTTCAACGACGGCAAAGAGGTGCCGGCAAACCTGGTGGGCCGCGACCCCAAGACCGACCTGGCCGTGCTGAAGGTCGACAACGTCGACAACCTGTCGGTGGCCCGCCTCGGCGACTCCGACAAGGTCCGGGTGGGTGACGAGGTCCTGGCCGCGGGTGCGCCGCTGGGCCTGCGCAGCACCGTGACGCACGGCATCATCAGCGCGCTGCACCGGCCGGTGCCGCTGTCGGGGGAGGGCTCGGACACCGACACGGTGATCGACGCGCTGCAGACCGACGCGTCGATCAACCACGGTAACTCCGGCGGTCCGCTGATCAACATGGATTCGCAGGTGATCGGCATCGACACCGCGGGAAAGTCGTTGTCCGACAGCGCAAGTGGGCTGGGCTTCGCGATCCCCATCAACGAGGCCAAGCAGGTCGCCGAAACGCTGATCAAGGACGGCAAGATCGTGCACCCCACGCTGGGGGTCAGCACCCGGTCGGTGAGCAATGCGATCGCGTCGGGCGCCCAGGTGGCCAACGTGAAGGCGGGCAGCCCCGCGCAAAAGGGCGGAATCCTGGAGAACGACGTCGTCGTCAAGGTCGGCAACCGCAAGGTGGCCGACGCCGACGAGTTCGTCGTCGCCGTGCGGCAGTTGACAATCGGGCAGGACTCCCCGATCGAGGTCGTCCGCGACGGCAGGCACGTCACGCTGACCGTCAAACCAGACCCCGACAGCTGATGTTCGGCAGCCTGAGCTGGGAGCACATGCTCGTCCTCGTCGTGGTCGGGCTGGTGGTCCTCGGTCCGGAGCGGCTGCCGGGTGCCATCCGGTGGACGTCGAACGCCCTGCGCCAGGCGCGGGACTACCTCGGCGGTGTAACCAGTCAGCTGCGCGAGGACCTCGGGCCGGAGTTCGACGAGCTGCGGGTTCCGCTCAGCGAATTGCAGAAGCTACGGGGCATGACCCCGCGCGCGGCGTTGACCAAGCACCTGCTGGACGGCGACGACTCCTTCTTGACCGGCAGCTTCGAGCGACCGGTCAACGGCGCGCCGTCACTCACTCCGCAGCCGGGTCCGGCCGATGCAACAAGGCAGGCGCCGGGGCCGGACAGGCAGCCCGGCGATCACGCGCCCTTCGACGTCGACGCGACCTGACCGCCGTCGAGCGGCGCATCGTCGGCGTCGTGCGCTCAGCGCCGGGTCGGATCGAGCCCGAGCGATACGCCGGCGAGTCCACGCTTGCGCGCTGACAAGGTGTCGGCCACTCCGCGTAGCGCCTTGCCGACCGGCGAATCGGGCGCGCTGAGCACCAGCGGCGTGCCGGAGTCGGCCGCGGCCACCAGCTCGGGATCCAGCGGGATCTGCCCCAGCAGCGGCACGTCGGCGCCGACCGCCCGGGACAGCCGCTCGGCCACCTGCTGGCCGCCGCCCTCGCCGAACACCTGCAGCGTGGAGCCGTCGGGCAGGGTGAGCCCGGACATGTTCTCCACCACGCCGACGACGCGCTGGCGGGTCTGGATCGCGATGCTGCCGGCCCGCTCGGCAACCTCGGCAGCGGCCAGCTGGGGTGTCGTCACCACCAGGATCTCCGCGTTGGGGATCAGCTGCGCTACCGAGATCGCGATGTCGCCAGTCCCCGGCGGCAGGTCGAGCAGCAGCACATCCAGATCACCCCAATAGACGTCGGCCAGGAACTGCTGCAGCGCGCGATGCAGCATCGGCCCGCGCCACACCACCGGGGTGTTGCCCTCGGTGAACTGAGCGATGGAGATGACCCGCACGTCGTGCGCGATCGGCGGCAGGATCATCGACTCGACCTGGGTGGGCCGATCGGTGGTGCCCATCATCCGGGGGATGGAATGGCCGTGGATGTCGGCGTCCAGCACACCGACCGACAGGCCGCGGGCCGCCATCGCCGCCGCCAGGTTGACCGTGACGGTGGACTTGCCGACCCCGCCCTTGCCGGACGCGACGGCGTACACCCGGGTCAGTGAATTCGGTTGTGCGAACGGGATAACCGGCTCGCGCGCATCCCCGCGCAACTGCTTGCGCAGCTCGGTGCGCTGCTCGTCGTTCATCACATCCAGAGTGACCTTGACCGCGCCGGTGCCCGGGACGTCGGCGACCGCCTGGCTGACGCGATCGCTGATCTCGGTTTTCTTCGGGCAGCTGGCGGTGGTCAGGTAGATCGCGACGTGCACCGCGCCGTCGGGCTCGGTGTCGATGCTTTTGACCATCCCGAGTTCGGTGATCGGACGCCGCAGTTCGGGGTCGATCACCTTGCCCAGGGCGGCGCGGACAGCCGCGGTCAGGTCGGTTGCTGAATGAGAAGAGTCATCGCGGGACATCACCGCCGAGTGTAGGCGTGCGCGACGGAGCTGTTTGGCGGCGACCCGCTGCGCCCGGTTTCACCGCGCTTGCGATCGCGACGGAGCTGTTTGGCGGCGACCCGCTGCGCCCGGTCACCCGCTCAGTTGGCCGACGCGGGTCCCGGCTGCTTCGGCGTGCCCGACTGGCCGGCACGCTTGGGAGCCGGCGCGGCCGGTGCGGGCCCTGCGGCGGGATCCACCGGCGGGGGGCCGGCGTCCGGCGGCGCACCGAACGGCGGCGGCGCACCGAACGGCGGGGGCGCGGGGGGCGCCAACGGTGGCGGCGGAGCGGGCGGCGCGAACGGTGGCGGCGGGCCCGCGGGCGGCGTGCCCTGCGAACTGATGCAGATCACCGTGCAACCCGGGGTCTGGGCCGGCGCCTGCTGGGGCGTCATCCACGGGAACATCGGCTGAGGACTGCCCGCCACCGGGCTGCTCAAATCGATCAGCGGGACGCGGGCCAGCGGGTCGTTCAGCGGCAGGCCGTTGATGTTCATCGGCAGGTTGGGCCCGAGTCCTTCGGGGTGCTCGAAGTGCGCGTCGCCCAGCGGCGGGGGCGGTCCGGTCATCGGCGGCAGGTCGACCGGCACGACGCCGGTGGCGTAGGCCGCCGCCCAGCCCAACACGTTCTGCGCGTAGGGCATCGAGTTGTTGTACCGCAGGATCGCGGTCAAGACCTGCGACTGGTCACGCAGGTTGAGTCCGCCGGTGCACAGGTACCGGGCGGCCGCCAGGGTGGCGTCGAAGATGTTCTGCGGATCCGCGACGCCGTCGCCCTTGCCGTCGGAGGCGTAGCGCGCCCAAGTCCCCGGCAGGAATTGCATCGGCCCCATCGCGCGGGCGTAGGTGACGCGGTTGCCGGCGCTGCTCTGAATGATGGTCTCGTTGCCGGGCAGCGTGCCGTCCAGGGACGGACCGTAAATCGGGCTGATCGCGGTGCCGCGCGCGTCGACCGCGCCGCCGCCCGCGTGGCCCGATTCGATCCGGCCGATCCCGGCCAGCAGGTTCCAGCTGACACCGCAGCCCGGTGCGGCGACGGCCATCTTCTGTTCCGCATTGCGGTACGCGGCCAGCGCGATGCTTGGAATACCCAGCGCGCCACGCGCATTCACGATCATCGCCGGCGGCGGAGCGGACAACGCGGGCTCGGCGACATGGAAGACGGTCGGACCATGGTCGACCGCGACGACGGCGGGGCCGGTGAGGTCGGGATGGGTGGGGGAGATCGCGGCCACCGGCGTGACGGCCGTGTGTACCGGCGGCATCCGCACCGGAAGCGAAGGAGCCGCTCCGCTGACGGCGCCCGCGAATACCAATGGTGCGATCATTGCCACGCCGAAAATCGGCTTGCGCGTGTCCCGGAGTGCTCGCTGCCGCAGAGTTGCGGCGGCGGGGTCTTCACCCCGGCTTCCCCCTATGCGCACTCGACCGTCCTAGATGTGAGCCTGGGTCTGCTTTCTGTCCAGCTGCGTGAACCAGATCACCATACATAACTCTCGTGTTACGAGCGGCGCAATGGTGGAAATGGTTCTCATCTCGATTTCTTAGCCGTCCGCTCCAGTGCGTCGCCGTGCGCAACCGGGTCGGCATCCGCCATTTCCGGTCGCGGGTGTGTCAGTAATTCGCGCAGGTCATCGAGCTCGTGGCGCAAGTATTCACGCGTCACGACCTCGCCCACGGCCAGCCGCAGGGCGGCAAGTTCGCGCGCCAGATACTCGGTGTCGGCCTTCGTCTGCGCCGCCCGGCGGCGGTCGTCTTCGAGCGCGACGCGGTCCCGGTTCTCCTGGCGGTTCTGCGCCAGCAGGATCAGTGGCGCCGCGTAGGCGGCCTGCGTGGAGAAGGCCAGGTTCAGCAGGATGAACGGGTAGGGATCCCAGCGCAGCCCCACCGCGAGCAGGTTCAGCGCGATCCACACGAAAACCACGATGGTCTGCAGCAGCAGGTACCTGCCGGTGCCGAAGAAGCGCGCGATCGACTCGGTGAACTGCCCGACGGTGTCGGGGTCCAGCCGAGGCGAGTACCTGCGGGATGTCCGTGGGGTGTAGAGCCCCCGGGGAGCCGCGGACTTGCTCACGAGGATCCTCCCAGTGCGTCGAACCGGCCGGCGGTGTCGAATTCCTGCATGTCAACCCGCCAGTCCTGGGGCAGCAGGTGATCGAGCAGGTCGTCGACCGTAACCGCACCCAACAGATGGTTCTGGTCATCGACGACGGGCCCGCACGTCAGGTTGTACGCGGCGAAGTAGCGGGTCACGGAGAACATCGGTGTTTCGGGCGCCAAGGTCAGCAGGTCGCTGTCGACGATCCCGCCGACCAGTTCGCCGGGCGCCTCGCGCAGCAGTCGCTGCAGGGCCACACAACCCAGGTAGCGCCCGGTGGGGGTGGCCGTGGGCGGACGCACCACGAACACCATGGACGACAGCGCGGCGCTGAGGTCGGGATCGCGGACGCGGGCCAGCGCCTCGGCGACCGCCGTATCGGCGGTCAGCACGACCGGGCTCGAGGTCATCAAGCCGCCCGCGGTGTCGGGTGAATGTGTGAGCAGGCGGCGAACCGGGGCCGAATCCCCGGGATCCATCCGGGTCAGCAGCGTCTCGGCGTCGGTCGGGTTCAGCACGCCGAGCAGGTCGGCCGCGTCGTCGGGATCCATCTCCTCGAGCACGTCGGCGGATCGCTCCGTACCCAGCTGCGACAGCACGTCGGCCTGATCCAGCTCGGGCAGCTCCTGCAGGATGTCGGCCAGCCGATCGTCGTTGAGCGCCTTGAGCACTTCGTAGCGGCGCTTCGGCGGCAGCCCGCGGATGGCGTCGGCCACGTCGACAGGTTTGCGACCCTCGAACTGGTCCAGCAGTTGCGCCACGCCTTGGCCCGGCAGCGCCAGGGCCGAGGGCGTCAAACCCTGCACGTTGTGCCAGTTGACGACGTGGACCGGGCCCCGCCGTCGCAGCCGGCGCTGCGTGCGCACGGCGACCCGGCCCACCATCCAGTCCCGCGTTCGGATCTGCTCGATGCCCAGATCGGTGACGACCACGTCCAGGCCGGCCAGCTCCGGCAATTCCGGGTCGCTGACCTTGACGACGGTGTCGAGCACCTGACCGATCGCCAGCACCTCACCGGGCCGCTGGACGAAATGACGCAGAGACACGCTGCCGGTGCTCAGCGTCACCGCATTGGGCTCGATGGCGGCGACACGCAAGATCGGGATGAAGATGCTGCGCCGGGTCGCCAAGTCGACGACCAACCCGAGCACGCGCGGCTGCTGGCGCACGATGCTGATGCTGATCACGACATCGCGCACTCGCCCGACTGATTCGCCGAGCGGACCCAATACCAACATCCGCGACAGCCGCGCGACGTAAACCCTGTTGACCGATCCCATGGAGGTAGAGCCTAGGCAGCCGTCGGCCCGTTGGCTTAGCGCCCGGCTTCGCCGCGCGCTAATGCGTGTGCAGCGCGAAGAGCAGGAACACGAAAGTGACGCCCAAGGTGGCGATTCCGATGACGATGCCGGCGACTGCCAGACCGAAGCCGTCCTGGCCGGTCCGCTTGATCTGGCTCACGGCGATCGCGCCCAGCACCATGGCCACGATCGATCCGATGCAGCACAACAGCCCGGTGAACGACGAGATGAGAGAGGCGATCGCCAGCGCGTTCGTCCCGGCCTTCTGTGGCGTCGCGTAGTACGCGCCCCGGTAGTCCGGCGACGGGTAGTAGCCGCCCGGATACGCGGGAGGCCCGTAGGTGGGCGGGCCTCCATAGGGCGCAGGTGGCGGCGGATAGGCCGGAATGCCGTAGCCGGCCGACTGCTCGTACCCCGGTGGCGGAGGGACGGGCGGTGGGTAGTACGGCGGGTAGGCGGATGCATAGTCGGGGTTCGGCGGGGGATACGCCGGCGGCGGCGCCGATGCGGCTGGCGGTGGCGCGGCGGGCGGCTGCCAGGGCGCGGTCGCGTCCGACTGGCCGGCGGCTTCGCCGCCGGCGGGCGGGCCGGCCTTGTCGTCGTGCCCGCCCTCGCCGAAGCCGCCCCCGGGAGCTGTCATGGTGTTCAACCTAGCCCATGCGCAGGTGGCGGATGCCGCCGCGAATCGCCGGCGGTCACGCGAGGACGCCGCGACGGTTCGAACTCCCACCGCCCGGGCGCGGCGTGTTGACGCAGGTGACGGGGAGTGGGGAACCCTGAGATGAAACGACGGCCGAGGCGGAGCACAATGAGCGGCGATGACTAATCCTTTCCAGCCTGGCCAGGTTCCCGGCGCAACGCCCGCGGGTGCGGCGGGGCGTCGCGGGACGCCCGGATTGCCGACGCCGCCGCGGGGTTGGCCGGTCGGGTCCTATCCCACCTACGCCGAGGCGCAGCGCGCCGTCGACTACCTGTCCGACCAGCAATTCCCCGTGCAGCAGGTGACCATCGTCGGTGTTGACCTGATGCAGGTGGAGCGGGTCACCGGCAGGCTGACTTGGCCGAAGGTGCTTGGCGGCGGCGTGCTGAGTGGGGCATGGCTCGGGTTGTTCATCGGGCTCGTGCTCGGCTTTTTCAGCCCCAACCCCTGGGGGGCGCTGGCCACGGGTCTGGTCGCGGGCGTCTTCTTCGGGCTCATCACTTCCGCTGTTCCCTATTCGATGGCCCGTGGCACAAGGGATTTCAGCTCGACCATGCAGTTGGTAGCCGGACGCTACGACGTGCTCTGCGATCCGCAAAACGCAGAAAAGGCGCGGGACCTGTTGGCGCGCTTGGCGATCTGAGGCGCGCGAGAGGTGTGAACTGGTGGTGAGTCGTCGTGGGCTCGTGCGCCGGATAGGCGCCATCGCGCTCGCGGCGTCGATCATCGTCGCGGCGGCTTCGGGGTGCGGTTCGGGTACTCGCGGGCTGGTCATCAGCTTCTACACGACGGCCGCCGACGGCGCGACGTTCACCGCGGTGGCCCAGGACTGCACGAAGCAGTTCAACGGCCGCTTCGCGATTGCGCAGATCAGCCTGCCGCGGGCCCCCGGCGAGCAGCGTCTGCAGTTGGCCCGCCGGCTGACCGGGCACGACCGCACGCTGGACGTGATGTCGCTGGACGTGGTGTGGACGGCCGAGTTCGCCGAGGCCGGTTGGGCCTTGCCGTTGTCCGACGATCCCGAGGGGCGCGCCGAGGCCGACGCCACGATGGACACGCTGCCGGGGCCGCTGTCGACGGCGCGCTGGCAGGGCAGGCTCTTCGGCGCACCCGTCACCACCAACACCGAATTACTGTGGTATCGACCTGATTTGGTGACTCAGCCGCCGCGAACATGGGACGACATGGTGTCCGAGGCCACTAGATTGCACGACGCGGGCCGGCCCAGCTGGATCGGCGTGCAGGCCAACGAGGGCGAAGGACTGGTGGTCTGGTTCAACACGCTGCTGGCGAGCGGGGGAGGCCAGGTGCTCTCCGAGGACGGCCGCCACGTCACGCTCACCGACACCCCGGCGCACCGGGCCGCGACCGTCAATGCGCTGCGCATCCTCAAGTCGGTCGCCGTCGCGCCCGGAGGCGATCCGTCGATCAGCCGGACCGACGAGAGCACCGCGCGGCTGGCGGTGGAACAAGGCCGGGCGGCGCTCGCGGTCAACTGGCCGTACGCGCTGGCGTCGATGCTGGCGAACGCCGTGAAGGGCGGGGTGCCCTTCCTGCCGCTCAACAGGAATCCGCGACTGGCCGGCAGCATCAACGGCGCGGGGGTGTTCGTGCCGACCGACGAGCAATTCGGCATCGCGTATCAGGCGAGCCGTAAAGTCTTCGGCTTCGCGCCGTATCCGGGTGTGGCGCCGGGCCGCCCGGCCAAGGTGACCATCGGTGGGGCGAACTTGGCGGTGGCGAGCACCACCCGTCACCGTGCCGAAGCGTTCGAAGCCATTCGCTGCCTGCGTAATCTGCAGCACCAGAAGTACGTTTCGGTGGAAGGCGGCCTGCCCCCGGTGCGGGCCTCGCTGTATTCCGATCCGCAATTCCAGAGCAAATACCCGATGTACACCATCATTCGACGCCAGCTCACCGATGCGGCGGTGCGCCCGGCGACGCCGGTCTACCAGGGCGTGGCCATCCGGCTCGCCGCGGCCCTGAGTCCGATCGGCCGGATCGACCCCGAGCGGACCGCCGACGAACTGAGCACCCAGGTGCAGAAGGCGATCGACGGGAAAGGATTGCTGCCGTGACGCATGCTGGCACCGAAACCAGCACCGCGCGAACACCTTTCGTGCCACTGCGGCTGCGCGCCCGTTCGTCGGAGCGGCGGCTGGCGTTGTACCTGGTCGCACCGGCGGCGGTCCTGATGCTGGCGGTGACGGCATATCCGATCGGCTACGCCGTGTGGTTGAGCCTGCAGCGCAACAACCTTGCCGTCCCCGATGACACCGCGTTCGTCGGGCTGGACAACTACGTGACCGTGCTAAGTGACCGTTATTGGTGGACCGCGCTGATGGTGACGCTGGGCATCACCGCGGTTTCGGTGTCCCTGGAATTCGTGCTGGGCCTGGCGCTGGCACTGGTCATGCACCGCACCCTGGTCGGCAGGGGCCTGGTCCGCACCGCGGTCCTGATCCCCTACGGCATCGTCACCGTGGTCGCCTCGTACAGCTGGTATTACGCGTGGACGCCGGGTACCGGTTACCTGGCCGGCCTGCTACCGCAGGGCAGCGCGCCGCTGACCGATCAGATCCCGTCGCTGGCGATCGTCATCCTCGCCGAGGTCTGGAAAACCACGCCGTTCATGTCGCTGCTGTTGCTGGCCGGCCTGGCGCTCGTCCCGGAGGATCTGGTCAAAGCCGCCCAGGTCGACGGCGCGGGAGCGTGGCGACGGCTGACCAGAGTCACCCTGCCGATCATCAAGCCGGCGGTGGTGGTCGCCCTGTTGTTCCGGACCCTGGACGCGTTTCGCATCTTCGACAACATCTACGTGATCACCAACGGCGCCAACAACACCGGATCGGTGTCGATGCTGGGCTACGACAACCTGTTCAAGGGTTTCAACGTCGGGCTCGGCTCGGCTATCAGCGTGCTGATATTCGTCTGCGCCGGTGCGATCGCGTGGGTGTTCATCAAGGTGTTCGGCGCTTCGGCGCCCGGGGGTGATGCCGATGGTCGCTAACGGGCCGGCGCGCGCGGGACGCACCGCGATCTGGGCCGTCATCGACACCGTTGTGGTGGTGTATGCGCTCGTTCCGGTGGTGTGGATCTTCAGCCTGTCGTTGAAGCCGAGCTCAACGATCAAGGACGGCAAGCTGATTCCGTCGTCGATATCGATGGACAACTACCGGGGCATCTTTCGCGGGGACTTCTTCAGTTCGGCGCTGATCAATTCCGTGGGGATCGGGTTGATCACCACTGCGATCGCGGTGGTAATCGGTGCGATGGCGGCGTACGCGATTGCCCGGCTGGACTTTCCGGGCAAGCGGTTACTGGTCGGGCTAGCGTTGTTGATCACCATGTTCCCCGCGATCTCGCTGGTGACGCCGTTGTTCAACATCGAGCGCTTCATCGGCTTGTTCGACACCTGGCCGGGCCTGATTCTGCCCTACATCACCTTCGCGCTGCCGCTGGCGATCTACACGCTGTCGGCTTTCTTCCGGGAGATCCCTTGGGATTTGGAGAAGGCGGCGAAAATCGACGGCGCCACCCCGGCTCAGGCGTTCCGCAAGGTGATCGTGCCGCTGGCCGCGCCGGGCGTGGTGACGGCGGCGATCCTGGTGTTCATCTTCGCCTGGAACGACCTGCTGCTGGCGTTGACGCTGACGGCCACCAAGGCGGCCATCACCGCGCCGGTGGCGATCGTGAGCTTCAGCGGCAGTTCGCAGTTCGAGGAGCCGACGGGCTCGATCGCGGCCGGCGCCGTCGTGATCACGGTCCCCGTGATCGTTTTTGTTTTAATCTTCCAACGACGAATCGTCGCCGGTTTGACCTCCGGCGCGGTGAAGGGATGACTCGATGGCCGAGATTGTGCTGGACCACGTCAGCAAGAGTTATCCCGACGGTGCGATGGCGGTGGAAGACCTGAGTCTCACCATCGCCGACGGCGAATTCCTGATCCTGGTCGGCCCTTCGGGTTGCGGCAAGACCACGACACTGAACATGATTGCCGGACTCGAGGACATCTCGTCGGGCGAGCTGCGCATCGGTGGCGAACGGGTGAATGAGAAGGCGCCCAAAGACCGCGACATCGCGATGGTGTTCCAGTCCTACGCGCTGTACCCGCACATGACGGTGCGGCAGAACATCGCCTTTCCGTTGACCCTGGCAAAGATGAAGAAGTCCGATATCGCCCAGAAGGTCGAGGAGACGGCGAAAACCCTTGACTTGACCCAGCTTTTGGATCGCAAGCCATCGCAGTTGTCGGGCGGGCAGCGGCAGCGGGTGGCCATGGGCCGCGCCATCGTGCGTCATCCCAAGGCATTTCTGATGGACGAGCCGCTGTCGAACCTGGACGCGAAACTGCGGGTGCAGATGCGCGGCGAGATCGCCAGGCTGCAGAAGAGGCTGGGCACCACGACGGTCTACGTCACCCACGACCAGACCGAGGCCATGACGCTCGGCGACCGCGTGGTGGTGATGCATTCCGGTGTCGCGCAACAGATCGGCGCACCGGACGAGCTGTACGAGCATCCGGCCAACCTCTTCGTCGCCGGCTTCATCGGCTCGCCGGCGATGAATTTCTTCCCCGCCACGCTCACGCCCGTCGGGCTCACCCTGCCGTTCGGCGAGGTGATGTTGGCACCCGAAGTCCAAGAGGTGATCGCCCGGCATCCGCGACCGGCGAACGTCATCGTCGGCGCGCGGCCCGAGCATCTGTCCGATGCCGGACTGATCGACGGTTACCAGCGCATCAGGGCGCTGAGCTTCGAGGTGAAAGTCGACTTGGTCGAGTCGTTGGGCGCGGACAAGTACGTCTACTTCTCCACCGCGGCGTGGGCCGCGCACTCGGCCCAGCTGGACGAGCTGGCCGCCGAGTCGGGCGCCCACGAAAACCAGTTCGTGGCAAGGGTTCCGGCTGAATCCAAAGCCGCCATCGGGCAATCGATCGAGTTGGCGTTCGACACTTCCAAGATAGCCGTCTTCGACGCCGACTCCGGTGTCAACCTCACCGTCGCGCCCACCGAGTGATGCTGGACCACGTCCGCGCACACCTGCGCGATCACTTCGCCGGCGTGCAGCCCGATTCGGCGAGCGTGACATTTCTGGGCACCGAGACCATTGAGGTGCTCCGCTTCCACGCCGAGGGGGTGACGCACTATGTGACGCTGGGCTGCTCCCGCCACCCGATGACCGACCCGGCCGAGTTCGTCACCGACGAAACGGGGCCACGTGCGGAAATTATTCTGCGCCTGCGTGATCCGGGATCGGTGACCGGACTGGCACGCAGCCTGGCGATAGTGGCCGCCGCACCCGCGGTGGAGGGCACGGTGCTGGTGCCCGACGCGTTGATCGATCTGGGCACGCCGCTGTGGAGCCGGGCGCCGTTCACGGCAATGTTGTTGGACCGCAGCGATATTGCCGACCTTGCGTTGGATCCGCCCAGGGAGCCGGTGCGGTTCCTGTCGGCGACCCCCATCACCGCCACCGAGGCGGCGTGGGTGCGGCTCAAGGGCGCCGAGGCGATGCGCCAAGCGTGGGACAACGACGGGGTTGACGTGCTCGACCCTGATCGCCATGCCGCGCAACCTAATTGACCGCGCCGAACGTGCAATGCGGGCGAAAAATCGGCCGAAAAATCGCACAACGAGTGCACGCCGTGCGACGTCCGCTAGAGCCAGTCCTGCTTCCGGAACCGGAAGTAGAGGAGTATGCAGACGAGAACCATCGCACTGACCACCGTCGGGTAGCCCCACTTCTCGTCCAGTTCGGGCATGAAGTGGAAGTTCATGCCGTAGATGCCGGCGACCATGGTGGGGACGGCGATGATGCCGGCCCAGGCCGAGATCTTGCGCATGTCCATGTTCTGCTGCATGCCGACCCGGGCCAGCGCGGCCTGCACCAGCGAGTTGAGCATGTCGTCGTACGCGGCGATCTGCTCGGCGGCCTCGGTCTGGTGGTCGGCGACATCGCGCAGGTAGCGCCGCACTTCCTTGGAGATCAGGTCCTTGTTCTCGGTCTGCATGCGCGCGAACGCACCCGACAGCGGGGCCACGCACCGGCGCAACTCGACGACCTCGCGCTTGAGCAGATAGATCGGTTCGACGTCGATCTTGCGGCCGGGAGAAAACGCCACCACCTCGATCGCGTCGACGTCGCCCTCCATCAACTCGGTGACCTCGAGGTAGTGGTCCACCACGTAGTCGGAGATCGCGTGCATCACCGCGTGGGGGCCCAGCCGGAGGTGCTCGGGGTCGGCGTCCATCCGTTTGCGCACCTCGTGCAACCCGCCGTGGTCACCGTGGCGGACGGTGACCACGAAGTCCGCACCGACGAAGATCATGATCTCCCCGGTCTCGACGATCTCGCGGGCCAGCACCACCGACTCGTGCGGCACGTATTTGACGGTCTTGAGCACCAGGAACAGCGTCTCGTCGTAGCGCTCCAGCTTGGGCCGCTGGTGGGCGTGTACGGCGTCCTCGACCGCGAGCGGGTGCAGTCCGTACACGTCGGCGACATCCTGCATCTGCGCCTCGGAGGGTTCGTGCAGCCCCACCCACACGAATGCGTTCTGCCCGGACAGGCCCAGCTCCCGCACCTTGGCCAGCGCGTCGGTGGGCGCCCACTTGCCGGGCAGCCGATCGCCGTCGAGGTAGACACCGCAGTCGATGAGCGTCTCGGTCGCCGGGTCGGCCACCGCGTGGACGTGCTGAGTGCGCGGCCGCGCGACCGGTCTCAGTGCTTCGGGCAAAGCGTCGAATCCAGGAAACACGTCCACCTCCTATCGCCGCGTGTGCCTGCTGAGCGGTGGTTCATCGTACGCGTCTCGGGGCAACAACAGGAGACGAGCGGCGCCGCTGGCAGCGAATTCCCCGCCGCCGGTCGGACCGGGCGAATTCGCGGCGGCGCCGGTGCGCTAGTTTCGACCCCGAACCCGTCAAGTGGATCCGTCAGATGAACAATCCGTCAAAGGAGCAGAACCGACGTGAGCGCAAGTCCTCTCAAGGTCGCTGTCACCGGCGCCGCCGGCCAGATCGGCTACAGCCTGTTGTTCCGCCTGGCCAGTGGCTCGTTGCTGGGCCCCGATCGCCCGATCGAGCTGCGCCTCCTTGAGATCGAGCCCGCCCTCAAGGCGCTGGAGGGCGTCGTGATGGAGCTCGACGACTGTGCGTTCCCGTTGCTGTCCGGCGTCCAGATCGGCGCGGACGCGAACAAGATCTTCGACGGCGTGAACCTGGCGCTGCTGGTCGGCGCCCGGCCGCGCGGCCCGGGCATGGAGCGCAGCGACCTGCTGGAGGCCAACGGCGCGATCTTCACCGCCCAGGGCAAGGCGCTCAACTCCGTCGCCGCCGACGACGTCCGCATCGGCGTGACCGGCAACCCGGCCAACACCAACGCGCTGATCGCGCTGAGCAACGCCCCCGACATCCCCAAGGAGCGGTTCTCCGCGCTGACCCGCCTGGACCACAACCGGGCGATCAGCCAGCTGGCCAAGAAGACCGGCGCCGCCGTCACCGACATCAAGAAGCTGACCATCTGGGGCAACCACTCGGCCACTCAGTACCCCGACATCTTCCACGCCGAGGTCGGCGGCAAGAACGCCGCCGAGGTGGTCAACGACCAGAATTGGATCGAGAACGACTTCATCCCGACGGTCGCCAAGCGCGGCGCGGCGATCATCGACGCGCGGGGCGCCTCCTCGGCCGCCTCGGCCGCGTCGGCCACCGTCGACGCCGCCCGGTCCTGGCTGCTCGGCAGCCCCGAGGGCGACTGGGTGTCGATGGCGGTCTACTCCGACGGCTCCTACGGGGTTCCGGAGGGAATCGTGTCGTCGTTCCCGGTGACCACCAAGGACGGCAACTGGTCGATCGTGCAGGGGCTGGATATCGACGAGTTCTCCCGCGGCCGCATCGACAAGACCACCGCCGAGCTGGTCGACGAGCGCTCCGCCGTCACGGAGTTGAAACTCATCTGAGATCGACCGCACACGTCGCAAATTAGGGCTACTAATGAGTAGTCAGTACCCTGGGGCCGTGTCCGAATTGCTTGAATCGATACAGAACGCCGAGCAGGGCGGAATCAGCGACGCGGAGATCTTCGACGCACACGTCGGCGGCAAGCTTTCGATCGGCCTGACGGCCCCGCTGGACAGCCAGCGCGCCCTTTCGGTCGCCTACACCCCGGGCGTGGCGCAGGTCAGCCGCGCGATCGCCGCCGACGCCACGCTGGCCGGCCGCTACACCTGGGCGAGCCGCCTGGTGGCCGTCGTCAGCGACGGCAGCGCCGTGCTCGGTCTCGGTGACATCGGGCCCGCGGCATCGCTGCCGGTGATGGAAGGCAAGTGTGGCCTGTTCAAGGAGTTCGCCGGCCTGGACGCGATCCCCATCGTGCTGGACACCAAGGATCCCGACGAGATCGTCGAGACGCTGATCCGTATGCGCCCGACGTTCGGTGCGGTGAACCTCGAGGACATCTCCGCGCCGCGCTGCTTCGAGATCGAGCAACGGCTCATCGAGGCGCTGGACTGCCCGGTGATGCACGACGACCAGCACGGCACCGCGATCGTGGTGCTGGCGGCGATGATGGGCGCCGCGCGGGTGCTGGGCCGCGACATGACCACGCTGCGGGTCGTGGTGTCCGGTGCCGGGGCGGCCGGCGTCGCGTGCTCGAATCTTCTTCTGGCTAGCGGGATTTCGGATGTGACGGTGCTCGACTCGCGCGGCATCCTGCACCTCGGCCGCGATGGCATGAACAGCGTGAAGGCCGACCTCGCGCGGCGCAGCAACCCGCGGGGCCTGGCCGGGGGCATGGTGGAAGCGCTCGCCGAGGCCGACGTGTTCCTCGGGCTGTCCGCGGGGGTGGTGCCCGAGGAACTGATCGCGACGATGACTCCAGGCGGGATCGTGTTCGCGCTGTCCAACCCCGACCCGGAGATTCACCCCGAGGTCGCGGCCAGGTACGCGGCGGTGGTGGCCACCGGTCGCAGCGACTTCCCCAACCAGATCAACAACGTGCTGGCGTTCCCCGGACTGTTCCGCGGCGCTCTGGATGCCGGGGCCCGGCGCATCACCCAGCAAATGAAGGTCGCCGCGGCCGAAGCGATCTTCTCCGTCGCCGTCGATGACCTCGCGCCGGACCGGATCGTCCCCAGCCCGCTGGACCTGCGCGTCGGGGAGGCGGTAGCTGCCGCGGTTGCCTTCGCGGCAGCCGACGGGGCCGACATCCCGGTGTGACCAGGCTGGCCGCGCTGCTGCTGGCGGCGCTGCTGGCGGTGGCGGGCTGCGACGAGCGCCGCCCCGCTCCCGAATCGGTGGTCGGGTCTTGGCCGGACGGCCAGTCGATCCTGCTGGCCGATATCTACGTCGCGGCGTTGCGGTCCTACGGCTTCGCTGCTCGGGCCGCCACCGCGGACGACCCCAGGCCGCAACTGGATTCCGGCGCATTCACCGTCCTGCCCGTGTTCACCGGCCGCACGTTGGAGACCTTGCAGCCCGGCGCGACGGCAATGTCGGACAAGGACGTCTACCGCGCGATGATCGCCGCCCTGCCCGAGGGCGTGGTGGCGGGCGACTACACGACGGCCGCCGAGGACAAGCCGGTGTTGCTGGTCAGCCAGCCCACCGCCAAGGCGTGGGGCGGTAGCGATGTCAGCGCGGACCTGACCACGCTGCCGCGCCACTGCGACGGCCTCGTCGTCGGGACCGTCGCCGGACATCACCAGCCGTCGGCGGTCGGCTCCTGCAGGCTTGGCCAGCCACGTGAATTCCCCGATGGCGCAACGATGTTCGCCGCGATCCGGACGGGGCAGCTGACGGCGGGCTGGACCACCTCGGCCGACCCCGCCACACCGGGCGACCTCGTCGCGCTGGCCGACGGCAAACCCGCGCTGATCCGCGCGGAGAATGTGGCGCCGCTTTACCGCCGCAACACGCTGAGCGATCGACAGTTGCTGGCGATCAACGAAGTGGCCGGTGTGCTGGACACCGCCGCCCTGGTCGAGATGCGCCGGCAAGTGGGCGCCGGTGCCGACCCGCAGGCGGTGGCCGGCGGCTGGCTGGCCGAGCACCCGCTCGGGCGCTGACGATCACGGCCTGGGCAGCAACCGCCCCATCACCGGACCGAACAGCTGCTGGTAGCCCGATCCGGTCAGCCGCACCAGGATGTCCAGGAACTTCGCGTCGGGGCCCACCAACACCCGCGCCTTCTTCTTGCGCACGGCGTCCAGGATGATCTGGGCGGCGCGGTGGGGGGTGGTCTTGGCCAGCCGCTTGTCGAACAACTTGGCCAGCTCGGCCTGGTCGAGGCCGTCGGCGGCGGTGGCGTTACGCGCGATGGCGGTCTTGATGCCGCCCGGGTGCACCGTGGTCACCGCCACCGGGTGGCCGGCCGCCCCCATCTCCTGGCGCAGCGCTTCGGTGAACCCACGCACCGCGAACTTGGCCGAGTTGTAGGCCGCCTGCCCGGGCACCGCGAACAGCCCGAACACGCTGGACACGTTGACGACGTGCCCGTCGCCCGAGGCGATCAGGTGCGGCAGGAACGCCTTGGTGCCGTTGACGACACCCCAGAAGTCGACGTCCATCACCCGCTCGATGTCCTTGAACTGGCTGACTTCGACGTCGCCGGTGAAAGCGATGCCGGCGTTGTTGTAGACCTGGTTGACCTTGCCGAAGTGCTCCTTGACGCCGTCGGCATAGGCCAGAAAGGCCTCCCGCTCGGTCACGTCGAGCCGATCGGACTTGAACGTCGCGCCGATCGCCTTGAGCTGTTCCTCGGTGCCGGCCAGGCCCTCGATGTCGACGTCGCTGATCGCCACCTTGGCGCCCGAGCGGGCCAGCTCCAGGGCCAGCGCCTGCCCGATACCTGAACCCGCGCCCGTCACCACCGCGACCTTGCCGGCGAACCCTTGCATGAGCACCCTTCCTTATCGGCACGTTTGCGTCGAGGTTAGCCGGTACCGGCGGTCCCCGATTCTTGCGGGTGGCTCGATCAGGCGAACGCGGTGTCGATGATCTCCTGCTGCTCGACGGCGTGCACCTTGGACGATCCCGACGACGGCGCCGACATCGCCCGCCGCGAGATCCGCTTGAGCCCGGTCAGCTTGTCGGGCAGCAGTTCGGGGAGCTCCAGCCCGAATCGCGGCCACGCGCCCTGGTTGGCCGGTTCCTCCTGGACCCAGAAGAACTGCGTGGCATTGGGGTAGCGGTCCAGCGTTTCGTTCAGGCGCCGCTTCGGCAGCGGGGCCAGCTGTTCGATGCGGACGATCGCCACGTCGTCGCGGTTGTCCTTGGCCTTGCGCGCCACCAACTCGTAGTAAACCTTGCCGCTGGTCAGCAGGAGCCGGGTGACCTTGCCGCGATCGCCGATGCCGTCCTCGTAGGTGGGTTCCTCGAGCACCGAGCGGAACTTGATTTCGGTGAAGTCCCGGACGTCGCTGACCGCCGCCTTGTTGCGCAGCATCGACTTGGGCGTGAACACGATCAGCGGCCGCTGAACGCCGTCGAGAGCGTGCCGGCGCAACAGGTGAAAGTAGTTCGACGGCGTCGAGGGCACCGCGATCGTCATCGAACCCTCGGCCCACAGCTGCAGGAAGCGCTCGATGCGGCCCGAGGTGTGGTCGGGGCCCTGGCCCTCGTGGCCGTGCGGCAGCAGCAGCACGACGCTGGACAGCTGGCCCCACTTGGCCTCACCGGAGCTGATGAACTCGTCGATGATCGATTGCGCGCCGTTGACGAAGTCGCCGAACTGCGCCTCCCACAACACCAGGGCGTCGGGGTTGCCCACCGTGTAGCCGTACTCGAAGCCGACGGCGGCATACTCCGACAGCGGCGAGTCGTAGACCAGGAACTTGCCTCCGGTGGGGGTGCCGTCGGGGCTCCTCGCCAGCAGCCGCAGCGGCGTGAACTCTTCACCGGTGTTGCGGTCGATGATCACCGAGTGCCGCTGGGAGAAGGTGCCGCGCCGGGTGTCTTGACCCGACAGCCGCACCAGCTTGCCCTCGGCCACCAGCGTGCCCAGCGCCAGCAGCTCCGCGAAGGCCCAGTCGATCTTGCCCTCGTAGGCCATCTCGCGCCGCTTCTCCAGCACCGGCTGCACCCGCGGGTGCGCGGTGAAGCCGTCCGGGGTCGCCAGGAAGGCGTCACCGATGCGGGCCAGCAGAGCCTTGTCCACCGCGGTGGCAAGGTGCGCAGACAACATCTGGTCGGCCTCGACCGATTCGCTCGGCAGCGCGCCGTGTTTCTCCAGCTCGCGGACCTCGTTGAACACCCGCTCCAGCTGGCCCTGATAGTCGCGCAGCGCGTCCTCGGCCTCTTTCATCGAGATGTCGCCGCGGCCGATCAGGGCTTCGGTGTAGCTCTTGCGGACTCCGCGCTTGATGTCGACGACGTCGTACATCGCGGGGTTGGTCATCGACGGGTCGTCGCCCTCGTTGTGCCCGCGCTTGCGGTAGCACAGCATGTCGATCACGACGTCCTTCTTGAACTCCTGGCGGAAGTCGACGGCCAGCTTGGCCACCCACGCGCAGGCCTCCGGGTCGTCGCCGTTGACGTGGAAGATCGGTGCCCCGATCATCTTCGCGACGTCCGTGCAGTACTCGCTGGACCGTGAGTACTCCGGCGCGGTGGTGAAGCCGATCTGGTTGTTGGCGATGATGTGGATGGTGCCGCCCACGCGGTAGCCGGGCAGGTTGGTCATGTTCAGCGTCTCGGCGACCACGCCCTGACCGGCGAACGCGGCGTCGCCGTGCAGCATCATCGGCACCACCGAGAACGCTTTTTCGTCCCCGTGGTCTTCAGCGCCGTGATTGAGCAGGTCCTGCTTGGCGCGCACCAGACCCTCCAGCACCGGGTCAACGGCTTCCAGGTGCGATGGGTTGGCGGTCAGCGACACCTGAATGTCGTTGTCGCCGAACATTTGTAGATACACGCCGGTGGCGCCCAGGTGATACTTGACGTCGCCGGAGCCGTGCGCCTGCGACGGGTTCAGGTTGCCCTCGAACTCGGAGAAGATCTGCGAATAGGGCTTGCCGACGATGTTGGCCAGCACGTTGAGCCGGCCGCGGTGCGGCATCCCGATGACCACCTCGTCGAGTCCGTGCTCGGCGCACTGATCGATCGCCGCGTCCATCATCGGGATGATGCTCTCCGCACCTTCCAGTGAAAAGCGTTTCTGGCCAACGTATTTGGTCTGCAGGAAGGTTTCGAAAGCCTCGGCCGCGTTCAGTTTGCTCAGGATGAACTTCTGCTCGGCCACGGTCGGCTTGACGTGCTTGGTCTCGACGCGCTGCTGCAGCCATTCCTGTTGGGTGGGATCGAGGATGTGGGTGTACTCCACGCCGATGTGGCGGCAGTAGGCGTCGCGAAGCAGCCCCAGCACGTCGCGCAGTTTCTTGTACTCGGACCCGGCGAAGCCGTTGACCTTGAACACCCGGTCGAGATCCCACAGCGTCAGGCCGTGGTTGAGAATCTCGAGGTCGGGGTGGCTGCGGAACCGGCTGCCGTCCAACCGCAGCGGATCGATGTCGGCCATCAGGTGACCGCGATTACGGTAGGCAGCAATCAACTCCAGCACCCGGGCGTTCTTGTCGACGATCGAGTCGGGGTGGTCGGTGCTCCAGCGCACCGGCAGATAGGGGTTGCCCAGCTCGCGGAAGATGTCGTCCCAGAAAGCGTCCGACAGCAGCATCTCGTGGATGGTGCGCAGGAAGTCGCCGGACTCCGCGCCCTGGATGATGCGGTGGTCATAGGTGGACGTCAGGGTGATCAGCTTGCCGATGCCCAGCTCGGCGATGCGTTCCTCGCTGGCGCCCTGGAACTCCGCGGGGTACTCCATGGCGCCGACCCCGATGATCGCGCCCTGTCCGTTCATCAGCCGCGGCACCGAGTGCACGGTGCCGATGGTGCCCGGGTTGGTCAGCGAAATGGTCACGCCGGCAAAGTCTTCGGCGGTCAGCTTGCCGTCGCGGGCGCGCCGCACGATGTCTTCGTAGGCGGTGACGAACTGTGCGAACCGCATGGTTTCGCAGCCCTTGATCCCGGCGACCACGAGGGAACGCTTGCCGTCTTTGCCCTGCAGGTCGATGGCCAGGCCAAGATTGGTGTGCGCCGGTGTCACCGCGGTGGGCTTGCCGTCGACCTCGGCGTAGTGCCGATTCATGTTCGGGAACTTCTTGATCGCCTGCACCAGCGCGTAGCCCAGCAGATGGGTGAACGAGATCTTGCCGCCCCGGGTGCGCTTGAGCTGGTTGTTGATGACGATCCGGTTGTCGATCAGCAGCTTGGCCGGAACGGCACGCACACTGGTCGCCGTCGGCACGTCCAGTGACGCCGACATGTTCTTGACGACGGCCGCCGCGGCGCCGCGCAGCGTCTGCAGCTCGTCGCCTTCCGCGGGCGCAGGTGTGGCGGCTTTGGCCGGCCGCGCCGCGGCCCCATTGCCGGCGGTCCCGCCTGCGGGGGCGGCGGGCTTGACGGTTTCGGTCGGTGGCGCGGGCGCCGCCGCCGGCTTCGTCGTTGCAGCCGCGGCCGCGGCCGCGGCTGGGGCTGGGGCGGCGGGCGGCGGGCCATCACCGCTGGTCGGGGAGGCCGGTGCGGATTCGCCGGCGGACTCGGGGTTGTAGTCGACCAGGAACTCGTGCCAGCTCGGATCGACGGACGAGGGGTCGTCGCGATACTTGCGGTACATCTCCTCGACCAGCCATTCGTTTTGCCCGAATGGTGAACTTATGTTGCTCACGACCGCAGCTCGCCTCAATCCTTCTGTCCCGCAAGCGCATTCCCGCGGCGCCTGCACCTTTGTCGGCAACGGATGACCGAACACCTGACACCCATGGCGATACCTATCATTTCCGCCCTCTAAAGGCTAACCTTTCGCCGCCGATTCGCCAGGCTGACCGGGGGCGCGGGCATGGGCGATCAGCTACGGTCGCGAAGGCGGCAATCCCCGCTAGCCGGCCTCGTGGATCGGGGGCACCAGATGCAGCGCGCGGGGCCACCGCGCGGGCGGGGCGCCGAACGCCCTGTTGGCGTTGCGGATCATCTTCTTGCCGGCGAGGTAGTTGCCGATGGCCCCCACCACGACCCCGATGCCGACCGGCAGCAGTTTGCCGAACAGCAGCGCACCGCGCCGCAAGGTGTACTTGCGGACCCACGACTTGAGCAGCCGCGAATTCAGCTTCGACATCGACGACAGCGGCAAGGCGGCCAGGCTCTCGGAGATCCAGCCGCCGTGGGTGCGGCCCGGCCCGATCAGCTGGGCGACGGCGCGCTCGCTGTTGTCACCCGCGAGTACCGCCAGCACCAGCGCGCGTCGGCGTTCCCGGTGCTCGGCCGGAATGTCGTGGACCACCGCCACCGCCAGCACGTAGAACGCGGTGGCCTCCAGGAATGTCACCGTCTCCGCGGCCGCCGCGGACAGCGCGCTGATCGTGCCGATCCCCGGGACGGTCGCGGCGGCCCCCACGGCAACGCCGCCGGCCGTCACGATGGCCAGGTATCGCTTCTGCAGCTTGCCCAGGATCTCAGCCGGGGTGGCGCTGGGGTTCGCGTTGCGCAGCCGGGTCACATAAGCCTCGGCGGCCGGGCCCTGAATCCACGAGCTCCGCTCGATGACCTGCGCCAACGCCCGCGCGGACATCTTGGGCCGAGCGTTGTCGCCGGCCGGCGGCCGGCCGTCTTTGGACATGGTGAAGAACCGGTTCGGCGACCTTTTCCGTCGAGCCCGCATATTGTCTCTCCTGCAAATGGCGTTCCCCCAGGCTAACTCGCCCGCGGGAAAATCCGGCGGGTTACGCGCCTTGACCGAGGTCCTCGGCTGCCGGTCGATTGCCTCACCGGGAATAATGCAGGCTGGATGTCTGCGACGGTCCGTGCCGTTTGGCCGGTTTTCATGCTGTTTGGCGCGCTGCGCGTGTGGTCTGCCACTCGCTCAACAACAGCGTCCGGGAACGAAACGAGGTGGGCTGGATGACGACGGCTACGCCCCGCACGCCCGGGGGAACCGGGAGCGCGAAATCGGAGCCGGCCCGGGCCGCCACCCGCTGGGACTATCTGACCCGGAGCTCGCCGCAGTCGCGGAATCCCTGGAACCCCCTCTGGGCGATGATGATCGGCTTTTTCATGATCATGGTCGACTCGACCATCGTCGCCATCGCGAACCCGACCATCATGACCAGCCTGCGCATCGGCTACGACACCGTGGTCTGGGTGACCAGCGCCTACCTGCTGGGCTACGCGGTCGTCTTGCTGGTGGCCGGGCGTCTGGGTGACCGGTTCGGGCCCAAGAACCTCTACCTGATCGGCCTGGTCGTGTTCACCCTCTCCTCGGTGTGGTGCGGGTTGGCCGGCAGCGCCGCCATGCTGATCGCGGCGCGCGTCGCGCAGGGCGTCGGCGCGGGGCTGCTCACGCCGCAGACCCTGTCGACCATCACCCGGATCTTCCCGTCGGAGCGTCGCGGCGTCGCGGTGAGCCTGTGGGGCGCCACCGCCGGCGTGGCCAGCCTGGTGGGCCCGCTGGCCGGTGGTGTCCTGGTCGACGGGCTGGGCTGGCAGTGGATCTTCTTCGTCAACGTCCCCATCGGCGTGGTCGGGCTGGCGTTGGCGTATTGGCTGATTCCGGTGCTGCCCACACAGTCGCACCCCCTCGACCTGATCGGGGTCGTGCTGTCGGGCATCGGCATCTTCCTGGTCGTGTTCGGGCTGCAACAGGGGCAGGCCGAACACTGGCAGCCCTGGATCTGGGCGTTGATCGTCGCGGGCGTCGGATTCATGACGGCCTTCGCGTTCTGGCAGTCGCTGAATGCGCACGAGCCGCTGATCCCGTTGGTGATCTTCGGCGACCGCGACTTCAGCGTGTGCAACGTGGGGGTCGCCATCGTCTCGTTCACTTCAACGGCCATGATGCTGCCGCTGACGTTCTACGCGCAGGCCGTGTGCGGTCTGTCGCCGACGCGCTCGGCCCTGTTGATCGCGCCGATGGCGATCGCCAACGCGGTCTTCGCGCCGTCCGTCGGCAGGATCGTCGACAAGTACCATCCGCAGCCGGTGCTCGGCTTCGGCTTCTCGGTGCTGGCGATCGCGCTGACCTGGCTGACTTTCGAGATGTCGCCGACAACACCGATCTGGCGGCTGGTGTTGCCGTTCTTCGCCACGGGTGTCGGCATGGCGTTCGTATGGTCGCCGCTAACCGCTACCGCGACACGCAACCTGCCGCCGGAGTTGGCCGGCGCGGGATCGGCGGTGTACAACTCCGTGCGCCAGCTCGGCGCGGTGCTGGGCAGCGCCGGCATGGCCGCGTTCATGACGTGGCGGATAACCGATGAGATGCCGCGCCGGCCGTCCGGCGGGGCCGTCGGCGAGGACGCGGTCGGCCTGCAGTTGCCCGGGTTCCTGCGCGAGCCGTTCGCGGCCGCGATGTCGCAGTCGGTGCTGCTGCCGGCCTTCGTCGCGCTGTTCGGGATCATCGCCGCACTGTGTTTGGTGGGCTCCGCGCCGTGGGTCGGCAAGGGCGACGGCAGGGGCGGTGACGATCCGCCCGGCCCCGACGACGGCCTGGTCGACGACGACTATGACGACGACCAGTATGTGGAGTTGATCCTGGTGCGCGAGCCCCACGCGGAGCGGGGCGGCGGTCCGGCGCGCACCGACCGGTCGCGCCGGTCACCGACCGATTCGTGGCGGACAGCCGGCGACGACGTGGCGCAGGATCAACCAATCAGCCACGCCCACAACGGGTCTCATGTGGACGGCGGCAAGCGCCTTCGTCAGGTGGCGGTGCTGCGCCCGCCCCGCTCGCTCCCGCCCGGTGATCGGCTCACCAGGCCGCCGCGCCGCAGCCCCGACGGTCCGGCGGGGCGGCATTTCTCCGACGGCGACTCGCTGCGAGGCCAGCATCCCGACGACGACCCCACCGGTCGGGGGCGGCATTCGTCAACCGGTTAGATTAGACGGTCACCGCGGATCGGGCTGCGTGAGCGCCAGAAACGCGCCCAAGTCCACCAGGCCCGCGGGGGTGGCGGGCAGATACTCCGTCAGCGACGGGGAGCGCACGATCACGGCCGCGTACTGAGCCCGGCTTACCGCGACGTTGAGCCGATTCCTGTTGAGCAGGAAGGAGATTCCGCGGGGCACCACATCCATCGACGACACCGTCATCGAGATGAAGACCACCGGCGCCTGCGCGCCCTGGAACTTGTCGACCGTCCCCACCCGGACCCCACCGAGGTCCGCGGCGGCCAACCGGTGACGCAGCAGCGCCACCTGCGCGTTGTAGGGCGCCAGCACCAGCACGTCGGCAGCGCTTAGCGCGCGGGCGCCGTGTTCGTCGGTCCACGACGCGCCGAGCAGGCGCTTGATCTCGGCGATGATCGCGTCGGCCTCCTCGGGACTCTCGGTCGAATTGCCTTGATGCTCAACCGAAAGCAGCTGCACGCCGGCCCCGCAGCCGTCGAGGTGGCGCGCGGCGGCGCACTCGTGGGAGTGCAGCCTGTCCTCGTAGGAGAGCGCCGAAACCGCGGCGCAGACCGCCGGATGCATGCGGTACGAGAGGTCCAGGAAGTAGCCGCGTTCGGCGGGCAGGGTGCGCTGACCGTCGACCAGCCACTCCAGCGCGGAGGTGTCCACCGGCTCCGGATGAGTGCCTTGGCTGACCTGTGGCAGCTGCTGGGGGTCCCCGAGCAGCAGCAGGTTCGCGGCGGCCGGGGCCACCGCGATGGTGTTGGCCAAACAGAACTGGCCGGCCTCGTCGACGACCAGCAGATCCAGGCTCCCCGGTGGTATCCGAGTGGCGTTGGCGAAATCCCATGCCGTTCCGCCGATCACACACCCCGCAGTCTCGGCGAGAAACGCGGCGTACGCGGCGCCGTCGATCTCCCGCCAGCGCGGACCCCGGTGGTCGTGGCGCTTCTTCGCGACCCGCTGCGGATCCAGGCCCGCGTCGATCACGCAATCCAGCAGGTTCTCCACGGTGGCGTGCGATTGCGCGACCACACCGACGCGCCAGCCGTATTCGGTGACCAGGCCGTGGATCACCCGGGCGGCGGTGTGCGTCTTGCCGGTGCCCGGCGGCCCGTGCGCCGCCAGGTACGACGAGTCCAAGCTGAGCAGCGCGGCGGTGATGTCGGCGACGGTGTTGCCGCCGCGCGGCAGGGGAGTGCCGTCCCGCGCGCGTGGGGCGCGACGCAGCAGGACGTCGACGATGGCGCTGCGGGGCAGTTGCGGCAGCCCGGCGGCCACCGCGGCCGCGGTCGCTTCGATCGACTCGCGCAGGGCCGTCGTCGGGATGGGCGGCCCCGGGGTCAGCGCAGCCGGCAACTGGTGAAAGGTCTTGTTGTCGTTGCCGACTCGTTCAACGACCACCACCTCGGTGGGAATCGCGGGATCGTCGGCTTCGACGACCGTGGCCCGCCCGGCCGCCCGCCGGTGGGGGCTGTCGGTCATGCCGGTCGGGGCCGGCGGGTCGTAGAGCGCAAACACGTCGTTCTTCAACTCGCCTCGCGCCAACTCGCCGCGCAACTCCAGCCGTCGCTGCGGTTTGCGTGCCCGGGGAGGTGTGTGCCAGTCGACGCTTACCGACGCGTGCTCGGCGACGAACACGTCGGTGTTGTCCGCCCACTCGTCGATGGGGAAGTTCAGCCGGTCGAAATGCGCCCACCAGAAGGGCTTGTCCTCGCGCCGGTGATAGCCGCGCGCCGCGGCCAACAGCGCCACCGCCGTCTGCTGCGGGCCGCGGTCGCCGATGCCGGCCGCTCCGCTGAATGTCGACAACGTCACCGCGAGCCGGTCGCGGTCGTCGACGGTGTTGCCCTCGGGCACGGGCTGGGCGCCGACCGGCACCACGCCGGACTCGTAGGCGCGCAGGATCAACCAGTTCCGCAGTTCTTGCGTCGACCGGCAGTCGTAGTGGTTGTAGTCCTCGATCTCCTTGAGCACCGATGCGGCCTCGTCGTCGCGGCCGTCGGCCCGCAGTTCGCAGTACCGTGCGAAGGAGGTGATCGACCCGGTGGCCGTGGTCACGTCACCCGCGCGCAGTTGTGCCCCCATGTAGAGCGGCTCGAGTGCCTTGAGGCTGAACGACTCCGCGCCCACCCGAATGCTCCTGCGCACCAACGGGTATAGGTCAACCAGCGTACCGCTGCGCAGCAGTTCGTCGACGTCGTCCTCACCCACTCCGTAGCGTCCGGCGAGCCGCAACAACGCGGTCTTCTCGTAGGGCGCGTAGTGGTAGATGTGCATGTTCGGGTGACGCCTGCGGCGTTTGGCCACCAGCGCCAAAAAGTCGATCAGCGCGGTGCGTTCGTCGGCCCGGTCATGTGCCCAGAGTGGGCGAAACCTGCCCGTCGGCCCGGCCTCGAGCACACCGAACAGATATTCCAGGCCCCACTCGCGCCCGTCGGTGGTCCACAGCGGGTCGCCTTCGAAGTCGAAGAACAGGTCGCCGGGATCGGGCTCGGGCAGCAGGGACAGCGGCTGCGGGTCGATGACCTCGACCTGCGGAATGCCGGTTTCACGTTGACGCACTTGCAGTTTCGCCTGGATGACGAGTTTGTTGAGCACGCCGGCCGCCAAGCCGGGCACGGGCTCGCGTGCATCGGCCAACTCGGCGACGGTGCCGATCCCTGCGTCAAAGAGCTTGTCGCGCTGGCTCACTCGCATACCGGCCACCAACAGCACGTCGTCGGCCGCCCGCAGCTGCTCGAGGCACGACGGGCAGCGAAAACAGGCGCCAACCCCGTCGTCTTCCCAGCGGACCGGGACACCGCGCGCGTTGTGCTCGTCGAGGAGGCGCTGCAGGCGGGCCCGCTGGGTGCGGTACACCGGGATCAGGTCGCACACGCGGTGCCGCACCGTGGTCTGATCGCCGAGCCGCAGCTCGGCCTCCGGCGCGACCGGGATGCCCGAGGCGGCCAACGCGTCGGCGTAGGCGGCCACCTGCAACAGCGCGGTCACCGTGGCCGAGCGGGCCAGTTTGGTGTCGACGACCCGGTATCGCTCGCCGACGCGCACCAGGAAGTCCGCGAAGCCGACGAAGCGGCCATCGAACATCGCGGCCTGGTACACCACGGGCGCGCGGTCGGCGACGGCACGGCGGGTGGCGTCGGCGGCCGCCGCGAGGCCGGCGGGCGTGTAGGCCGGGCGGCCGATGATCGCGACGGCCGTCCCGAACCGGTCGCGCAGCACGGCGAGTTCGCGTCGTTCATGTTCGCTGCCGAGGTCGGCCGTGCGGGTGAGGAGTTCGTCCTCCGGGGTGACGAGCGCGGGGCCGCGGCCCAGCTTCGCGTCGAAATCCCGCAGTAGCGCGAATTCGCAGCGGGCGGCGGCGGCAAGATCCGATGCGCTGTACACGATGCCGTCGCCGGAGACCAACATTGGAGCCACTGTAGGTCAGCGCACCGACAGGACGGCCGTGCCGGGCGCGCCTGGCCCCGATCAGTGGGCGGGGGCGTTGCCGATGAGTTCGACCGCGTTGCCGTTCCAGTGAAACTTCACATCGGTGTTCAAGCCGTTGATCCCGCCGGGATAGGTCAGCGCCACCGTGTCGCCCGTGGTTTGCGCCGCGTCGATGCCGTTGAACCCGTACGTGTCGGGCACGCCCTGCGGGATGAATTGGCCGAGGTGGAACAGCACAGCACGGGTGGTCGGGCTCACCGCGTTGGTGTTGGCCTTGATGATGATCGCCGACAGCGGCGCGCACTGGTTGTAATTGCCGGCCAGCGGTTCGGGGTTCCACGGCTGCTGGCTGCGCGGGTCGCGGGGCAGCTCCGACACCACCTCGGCGATGGTGGGCGAGGCGAGGTTGACCGCGCAGGGATCGGCCGGCGGGGCCTGGGCGGCCGGCGAGGGCGTGGGCGGGGCCGCGATCGGCGCGGTCTCCGACGCGGTCCTGGGCGGCGGCGTCTTCGCGACGGTGGAGTCGCCCGAACCGCAGCCGGTCAACGTGAACGCGATCAGAGCGAGGACGGCCGAGCCGGTCAGTGGCTCGGTACGGCAAGGCGGCGACCACACACCGGGCACCGTACCGTCCCACTAGACTCCTTGGACGATGACCCTCTCGGACAGCTCGACTGACGCTGCCTCGCCGACGTTTGCCGACCTGCAGATCAATCCCTCGGTGTTGCGGGCGATCGCCGACGTCGGCTACGAGTCGCCCACCGGCATCCAGGCCGCGACGATCCCGGCGCTGATGGCGGGCTCCGACGTGGTCGGACTCGCCCAGACCGGCACCGGCAAGACCGCCGCGTTCGCGATCCCGATCCTGTCCAAGATCGACGTCAGCAGCACCGCCACCCAGGCGCTGGTGCTCGCCCCCACCCGGGAACTGGCCCTGCAGGTGGCCGAGGCGTTCAGCCGGTACGGCGCCCACCTGCCCAAGATCAACGTGCTGCCGATCTACGGCGGCTCCTCCTACGGCGTGCAGCTGGCCGGGCTGCGCCGCGGCGCCCATGTGGTGGTCGGCACCCCGGGCCGGGTCATCGACCACCTCGAGCGAGGGACGCTGGATTTGTCCCGCGTCGACTACCTGGTGCTCGACGAGGCCGACGAGATGCTCACCATGGGATTCGCCGAGGAAGTCGATCGCATCCTCTCCGAGACACCGGAATACAAACAGGTGGCGTTGTTCTCCGCGACCATGCCGCCCGCGATCCGCAAGATCACCGCCAAGTACCTGCATGATCCTCTCGAGGTCAGCACGAAGGCGAAAACCGCCACCGCCGAAAACATTTCGCAGCGTTACATCCAGGTCGCGGGCCCGCGCAAGATGGACGCGCTGACGCGGGTACTGGAAGTCGAGCCGTTCGAGGCGATGATCGTCTTCGTCAGGACCAAGCAGGCCACCGAGGAGGTTGCGGAAAAGCTCAGGGCCCGAGGGTTTTCCGCGGCCGCCATCAACGGAGACATCCCGCAAGGCCAGCGCGAGCGCACCGTCGCGGCGCTGAAGGACGGCAGCATCGACATCTTGGTCGCCACCGACGTGGCCGCGCGTGGGCTGGACGTGGAGCGGATATCGCACGTGCTCAACTACGACATCCCGCACGACACCGAGTCTTACGTGCACCGCATCGGGCGCACCGGCCGGGCCGGGCGTTCGGGAACCGCGCTGCTGTTCGTCTCCCCCCGGGAACGTCACCTGCTCAAGGCGATCGAGAAGGCCACTCGCCAGACGCTCACCGAAATCGCGTTGCCCACCGTCGAGGACGTCAACGCGCAACGGGTGGCCAAGTTCGCCGATTCCATCACGACCGCGCTCGGTTCGCCCGGAATCGACCTGTTTCGCAAGTTGGTTCAGGACTACGAGCGCGAGCACGACACGCCGATGGCCGACATCGCCGCTGCGCTGGCACTGCAATCCCGCGACGGCGAGGAATTCCTGATGGCGCCCGAACCGCCACCGTCACCGGAACGGCGTGAACGGCGCACCGAACGGCGCGATCGCCCCGAAAGGCCCGGTAGCGCACGGCCATTGGCGACCTATCGCATCGCGGTGGGCAAGCGGCACAAGATCGGCCCCGGCGCGATCGTCGGGGCCATCGCCAACGAGGGAGGGCTGCACCGCAGCGACTTCGGCCATATCGCGATCGGGCCGGATTTCTCCCTGGTGGAGCTGCCCGCCAAGTTGGCTAAGTCGACATTGAAAAGGCTTGAGCACACCCGTATTTCGGGGGTTTTGATCAACCTTCAGCCGGAGCGCTCCTCCGCCGGCAAACCCCGCGGACGGGACGGCGGGAAGCCGCGCAGGAAACACGGCGGATGACGCTGTCCGAAGAGCAGGACGCCCAGGGCGGGCTCGAGCAGACCTCCCGCGTCGACCGGGTCGCCTCGCTGACCGGGATTCGTGCCGTCGCGGCGCTGCTGGTCGTCGGCACCCACGCGGCCTACACCACCGGCAAGTACACGCACGGGTATTGGGGCCTGGTGGGTTCCCGGATGGAGATCGGCGTGCCGATCTTCTTCGTGCTCTCCGGCTACCTGTTGTTTCGCCCATGGGTGAAGTCGGCGGCGCTCGGCGGCGCACCGCCGTCGCTGAGTCGCTATGCGTGGCACCGGGTTCGGCGCATCATGCCGGCCTACGTGATCACGGTGTTGTTCGCCTACGTGCTCTATCACTACCGCGACGCCGGGCCGAACCCCGGACACAGCTGGTTGGGGCTGGCGCGCAACCTGACCCTGACGCAGATCTACTGCAACGGCTATCTGGGCAAGTACCTGCACCAGGGGCTGACCCAGATGTGGAGCCTCGCGGTGGAGGGATCGTTCTACGTCCTACTGCCGCTGCTGGCTTACCTGCTGCTGGTGGTGATCTGCCGGCGGCAATGGCGGCCGAAACTGGTGTTGGGCGCCCTGGCGGGGCTGGCGCTGATCAGCCCGGCCTGGCTGGTCCTGGTGCATACCGATCACTGGTTTCCTGACGGCGCACGGTTGTGGCTGCCCACCTACCTGGCGTGGTTCGTCGCCGGCATGATCCTGACCGTGCTGCAGGAGATGGGGGTGCGCGGCTACGGATTCGTGGCGATACCGCTGGCGGTCGTCTGCTACTTCATCGTGTCCACCCCCATTGCCGGCGCCCCCACGACCTCCCCGGCGACGCTGAGCGAGGCGCTGTTCAAGACGTGTTTCTACGCCGTCATCGCCGCGCTGGCGGTGGCACCGCTCGCCCTCGGCGACGCTCTTGGCACCCCCCAAAGCTGGTATTCGCGAATCCTGGCCAGCCGCCCGATGGTGTGGCTGGGGGAGATCTCCTACGAGATCTTCCTGATCCACCTGATCACCATGGAATTCGCGATGGACTACGTGGTCGGCGCGCACGTCTACACCGGCTCGATGTTGTATCTGTATGTCGCGACGCTGGTCGTGACGATCCCGCCGGCGTGGTTGTTGCACCGCCTGACCATGGTGCGTGACTGACTCGGTCGTGTAGGTTAGCCTTACCTAATTTCAAGGAGGGCTGCTGCGCATGGGCGAACAACACGGCTTACGAGGCTGGACCGGCACGGTGCTCAAACTGCTGGGGGCGGGCGACTACCGGCTCACCGTGACCGCACGGCACGAAATCGGCCCGCATTATCTGCAACTGAGCTTCGACGATGGCGGGCTGCTCGGCCGGCACGGGGTGCATCCGACGATGTGGGTCCGGCTGTGGTTCGTCGACGGCGACAAGCTGCACCAGCGCGGATACACGCTGGTCGACCCCGACCCGGCGGCCGGCGCGCTGGACATCGAGTTCGCGCTGCACCACGGGATCGCGTCCCAGTGGGCACGGGCGGCGCAACCCGGTGACACGATCGACGCCACCGTGCTCGGCAGCAAGTTCGCGATTCCCGATCCGGCTCCGGCCGGATACGTGATCGTCGGCGACTGCGCCTCGCTGCCGGCGATCAACTCGCTGCTCGCGTCGATCGGCGACGCGTCCGCACGGGTATTCCTGGAGGCGGGCCACGACGACGACAAAGACCTGCCGGTGGTGGTCGGCGCCGACATCACCTGGGTGGACCGCAAGGACGCCGGCCAGTCCTTGCTCGAGGCGGTGCGCTCGGCCGCGTTTGACGCCGGTGACCACTTCGGCTGGGTGGCGTGCGACAACCGCACCACCCGCTCGGTTGCCAGGGCGCTGCAACAGGACTTCGGAATCCCACGCAAATCCATTAAGGCGCAAGCTTATTGGGTGGCCTGACCGCACAGAAGAGACGGCTGGGAGGCTATCGGCGGGCGCTTGCCGGGGCGATGATCGGGACGACGAATTCCTCGATCATCGCCCGCTCTTCGTCAGCGTCGCGGCCCGGGTGCGTCAGCAGCGAGACGATCACCCGCACCGTCCAGCGGGCCCGGCGTTCGATGACGGCGGGATCGTCGGGGCCCAGCGAGTTCAGGAACGCCACCGCCAGGGCCGCGATCACGTCGGACTGCCCGGCCAGTTCGCCACCGACCGGCGGGCGCGTGGTGGCGAACCACGATGCCAGCGCGGGGCTTTCGCGCACCATCGTCAGTGTGACGAGGAGGCTGGCGACCAGCCGTTCGCGTGGGTCCTCGATGTCACCTGTCCGAGAGACGATTTCGCGGCCCAGCCGACGGGTTTCACGGTGGATGTAGGCGATTCGCAGCGCCTCGCGGCTCTCGAAGTAGCGGTACAGAGTCGCTCGGGAACAGCCTGCCGCCCTGGCGATTTCGTTCATGCCGATCGAGTCGGAGTCACGCTGGGTGTAGAGCTGTTCGGCGGCGTCGAGGATGCGGTCGGCGGCGGCCTCGGTTCGGTGCGTTCCCAGCCAGTTGTTGCCGGGCATCAGGACGTCACCCGGACTGGCACCGACAGCGGACGCCGGACATAGCTGCCGCCGGCCCACACGATGGCGGATTCGTCCACCTCGAAGTCCGGGCAGCGGTCCAGCAGTTCGGTCAGCGCAACCCGGGACTGCATTCGGGCCGCAGCAGCGCCCAGGCAGTGGTGGGCGCCGTGGCTGAATGTCAGGATGTTGCGCGGGCAGCGGGTGACGTCGAGTTCGTCGGCGTCCGAACCGTATTGGCGCTCGTCGCGGTTGGCCGAACCGTAGAGCAGCAGCACCCTGCGCCCGGCGGGGATGGTGGTCTCACCGACGGTCACGTCGCGCGTGACGGTGCGGGCCAATCCCTGCGCCGGCGAGGTCAGCCGCAGCAATTCCTCTACCGCGTCCGGAATGCGGTCCGGGTCGTCCACCAGCAGCCGGCGCTGGTCGGGTCGTTGGTGTAGTAGCGGCATCGAGCCGCCGAGCATCCCGGTGACGGTGTCGTTGCCACCGGTCACCATGGTGAACGTAAAAGCCAGGATCGACAGCGTGCCGGCGATGTCGCCGTCGGCACCGACGCCGGCCGCCACCAGGTGCGAGATGGTGTCGTCCTCGGGCTCGGTCCGGCGCCGTTCGATCAGTCCGGTGAAGTAGGTCATCATCGAACCGACCGCGTCGCCGACGGTTTCCAGCGCGCCGGCGACGCCCCCTTCGGCGGTGTTGGCCGCGACGATCGCCTGCGTCCAGCCGTCGAATTGTGCCCAGTCTTCCTCCGGCACACCGAGATAGTGGGCGACCACCATCGACGGGAGGGGTTTGAACAGATCCGTGACGATGTCGCCGCCGCCGGCCGAGCGCAACCCCTCGATGCGCTCAACGACGAACTCCCGGACTTTGGGCTCCACCGCCTCGACCTGCCGCGGCGTGAACCCGCGTGACACCAGCTTGCGAAACTGCGTGTGCACCGGAGGATCCTGCATGACAAACGGTGGATTGTCTTGCAGGCCAATCATTTCCAGGTCGCCGTAGTTGACGGTCAATCCCTGTGCGGAGGAATAGGTTTCGTGGTCGCGTGCCGCGGCCCAGACGTCGGCGTGCCGGGACAGCACGTAGTAGTCATCCTCGGGATGCTTCGCCGGAACGACGTGGTGCACCGGATCGTGATCTCGCAGGGCGCGGTACATCGGCCACGGATTCGGCCAGGTCTCGGCGGTGGCGAGCTGAAACTTGACCGGCGCCTCGTGAGACATGACAGCTGGCATGTCTCATTAATACGACAGTGGAGGCAGGATGTCAACCGCCGCCCGCTGCCGAGCGCCCGGGCGCGAAGGCTGTGTGCGCCGAGGGATCCCAACGATGTCGCGTTCTGGATGGGCCCAACGCTCGCGGCTGATGAAGGTTACGAAGGCTCGTCTTCGGCGGCGGCGTCGTGGTTTGTGGCCAGGTGGTGCAGGATTCGTTCGTTGAGGGTGGCGAGCGTGTCGAGCTCGGCTGGGGTGAGCAGGTCGACGAAGTTGCGGCGGACGTCCTGCACGTGCCGGGGCGCCGCCTTCTCGATGGCGGCGCGGCCAGCCGGCAGCAGGCAGACCACGGTGCTGCGGGCGTCGTCGGGGTTGGGCTCACGGCCAATCAATCCGTCCTTTTCCATGCGCCGCACCTGGTGGGAGACGCGGCTCTTTTCCCAGCCCAGCGCGTTGCATAGTTTGCGGGCGGGCATGCGGTCCCCGTCGTGGGCTGAGAGCACGGCCAGGACTTCGTAGTCGGATCCGGTTAGCGCCGATTCCTGCAGGCTTCGGTTCAGGTGCGCGATGAGCTGATGATGCGCGTGCATGAAGGCGCGCCAGGCGCGGTCTTCGCGGGGGTTGAGCCAGTTCGGTTCCATCAGCGCCATGCTACCCCAATTGGTTGACACATCATCCAAAGTCTGATTAAGGTTGACGAGTCAACCATTCTCTGTAAGCGTCAGGACGCGACAATCCATGAACAGCATCAGCATCATCGGCACCGGAAACATGGCCCGTGCCCTCGGCGCGCTCGCAGTAGCGGGCGGCAACACCGTTGAGATCGTGGGCCGCGATCAGTCCAAGGCCGCTGAACTGGCCAAGGCTCTCGGCGGCAGCGCCATGACGGGAGAGTTCGGCGCCGTCCCGGCCGGCGACATCGTAATCGTGGCCCTGCCGTATGCCGATGTCGTTCCGGTCGTCACCCAGTACGGTTACGCGCTCGCGGACAAGGTCATCGTCGACATCAGCAACCCCTTCAATGCCGCGGGCGATGGGCTGGCGATCCCCGATAGCACCTCCATCGCGCAGGAAGTTGCGAAGGCGGCCCCGGCCAGCGCCAGCGTGGTGAAGGCGTTCAACACCATCTTCGGTGTCGTCCTGGCCCAGGGCCGGACGCTGGACGTCTTCATCGCCGGCGATGACGCGCGGGCCAAGGCGAGCATGTCGGCGTTTATCGAGAGCTTAGGGCTGCGCCCTCTCGACGTCGGGCTGTTGCCGATGGCGCGGGTCCTGGAGAACGCCGGGCTGCTGCAGATGGGCCTCATGTCGCAAGCCGCGAAGCACACAAACTTCGCTCTCGGCATCAGCGTTTTCAGCTGAGCAGGTTCGTACCGCCTACCTGAGAAGGACTGTCACATGCACGTTTTCGTCACCGGCGGGACCGGCCATGCCGGCTCGCACATCATCCCCGAGCTGATCGGCGCCGGGCACGAGGTCACCGGCCTGGCCCGGTCGGACGACGCCGCGGCGGCACTGTCCGCGCTCGGTGCCAAGGTGCGCCGCGGCAACATCGAGGACCTCGACGGGCTCAAGGAGGCAGCCGCGGAATCCGACGGTGTCATCCACGTCGCGTTCCGGCGCGACCAGCTCGCAGCCGGCGGGATCGATGCCGTCACCGCCGTGGAGTTCGAGCAAGTCGCGGCGCTCGGCGAATCACTGGCGGGAACAGGAAAGCCATTAGTCACCGCGGGCAGCATAGGCAGCCCCGGGGAGGGCCTCGGCCGGCCGGCCACCGAGAACGACCCGGTCCTGCCCGGGGGCGAAAAGTACAAGGGCACCCTGAGGTTTCGTAACGCCGTGGAGGCAGCCGTACTCGGCCTCGCCGACCGAGGTGTGCGGTCTTCGGTCGTACGGCTTCCGCTCATCGCGCACAGCACCACCGATACTGCCGGCTTCCTCCCAGGGCTGATCGCACTCGCAAAGGAGAAGGGCGTCGCAGGCTACCCCGGAGACGGTGCAAACCGGTGGGTCACCGTGCACATCCGTGACGCGGCCTCGCTGTTCCGCTTGGCGCTGGAGAAGAGTCCGGCCGGTAAAGCATGGCACGCGGTAGAGGACGGGGGCATCGCGTTCCGCGCGATTGCCGAGGCCATCGGCAAGCATCTGGGCCTGCCCGTCGTGAGCGTCCCGGCGGACGTCCTCATGCTGCCGGGATACTTTGGCGCCTTGGCGTATCCGGTCACGATGGACCTCCCGGCATCCAACCTCATCACTCGCCAGACCCTCGGCTGGGAACCCGCTCAGCCCGGCCTGTTCGCCGATATGGACAACGGCAACTACTTCCCCGCCGACTGACGGTCCAAGTGTTCACGACGGACGACAACCCGCAAACGAATGGAGAGATCGTGGGAAAACTCGATGGCAAGGTCGCGGTAATCACCGGCGCGACAAGTGGCATGGCGCTGGCCGGCGCCAAGTTGTTCGCCGACGAAGGAGCGCACGTCTTCATCTCGGGCCGGAGGAAGGACGTGCTGGACGAAGCGGTCGCGATGATCGGCGGCAATGTTACTGGTGTGCAAGGTGATTCGGCGAACCTCGACGATCTGGACCGTCTGTTCGACACGGTCAAGCGAAAAATGGGTGCAATCGACGTGTTGTGGGCAAGTGCCGGCACGGGCGAGGCGCGCCGGCTCGGCGACATCACCGAGGCGGACTTCCATGACGCCTTCTGGCTCAACGCGCGCGGCACGCTGTTCACGGTCCAAAAGGCGCTGCCGCTGTTCAACGATGGCGGCTCGATCTTCATGACGGGGTCAAACGCGTCGCTCAAGGGCTACCCCGAGTGGAGCGTGTACGCAGCGAGCGAGGCCGTGCTGCCCGCCTACGCGCGGGTGTGGGTTTCCGAGTTGAAGGACAGGAAGATTCGGGTCAATGTCCTGACCCCCGGCGCGGTTATCACGCCACTCCAGGAGCAGGTGCTGACTGACGAGGCGAAGGCGCAGTTCGAATCCCTGATCCCGCGGAAAGAGATGGGCCGCCCGGAGGAGATCGCGTCGGCCGCATTGTTCCTCGCCTCAGACGACTCGAGTTATGTCAACGGCATTGAATTGGTTGTTGACGGCGGAATGTCGGCAATCTGATTGAGAGACAGCGGTATTCGCACACCAAATCACATGGTGGACGCGCCGACCAGGCCTCACGAACCACCGGCAACGAAGGCCATAAGGAGTCACATGACAACGTTCGCCCCGCACCGCGACGCCGTGGAGTCTTTCGTCGACTGCATGCACGGCGGCGCAGACAAAGACGCTCTTTCCGCGATCCTCGCCGAGGACGTGGTGCTGTACGGCCCGCTCAACGATGAGCCACTCATCGGCCGCGAAACAGTCCTAGAAGCCATGCGGACCGTCGGCACGGTAGCTGCCGATCTCACCTACAAGGAAGTCCTCAGCGGCGAGACGCACCACGCCGCATACTTCCGGCTGCAGATCGAAGACACCGTGGTCGACGGGGTGGACTACTTCCTGCTCGACGCGCACGGCAAGATCGCCGAGGTGACCATATGGTGGCGCCCGCTGCCTTCCGGCGTCCAGATGCAGGGGCGCCTGGCGAGTCTCCTCGGCATGAAACCCTGGGAACTTCACACCGATATCGAGTAACGGTGAAGGGCGCCCCGCCGGGCGTGCGCCGCACACCGACCTCCCCGCGAGTCGGGCGCTCGATCGCCGGGCAGAACTAGATCGCCGAGCCGGGGTTAAGGATGTCCAACGGGTCCAGCGCCCGCTTGATGCGCTGGTTGAGCTCCATCACGTCGGGGCCCAGATACCCGGCCAGCCACGGCCGTTTGAGCCGCCCGACGCCGTGTTCCCCGGTGATCGTGCCGCCCAGCCCGACGGCCAGGTCCATGATCTCGCCGAACGCGAGGTGGGCGCGCTCGGTCATGTCGGCATCGGCGGGGTCGTAGGCGATCAGCGGGTGGGTGTTGCCGTCGCCCGCGTGCGCGATCACCGAGATCATCAGGTCACGCTCGGCGGCGATGCGCGCGATCCCGGTGACCAGCTCGCCCAGCGCCGGAAGCGGCACCCCGACGTCCTCGAGCAGCAACGCTCCCTTGGCCTCGACGGCCGGGATGCAAAACCGCCGCGCGGCGACGAACGCCTCGCCCTCATCGGGGTCATCGGTCGAAAACACTTCCGTCGCAGCGTGTTCCGCGAAGATCTCGGCCATGATTTCGGCGTCCTCGCTACCGGCGCGCCCGCGCTCGTCGGACGCGGCGACCAGCATCGCGGCCGCCCCGCGGTCCAGGTCCATGCGCATGCTGTCCTCGACGGCGTTGATCGCGACCGAATCCATGAACTCCAGCATCGAGGGACGAAGCCGCGCGGTTACGCCGAGCACCGCTTCGACCGCGTCCTCGATGGTCGCGAAACTGGCCACCACGACGCTGGACGCGTTCTGCTTGGGCACCAGCCGCAGCGTCACCTCTGTGACCACGCCCAAAGTGCCCTCGCTGCCCACGAACAGCTTCGTCAACGACAGCCCCGCGACATCCTTGAGGCGCGGGCCGCCGAGCCGGACCGCGGTGCCGTCGGCCAGCACCACCTCCATGCCCAGCACGTAGTCGGTGGTGACGCCGTACTTCACGCAGCACAGCCCGCCGGCGTTGGTGGCGATATTGCCGCCGATGCTGCAGATTTCGAACGACGACGGATCCGGCGGATACCACAGGCCGTGCTCGGCGGCGGCCGCCTTCACCTCGGCGTTGAACAGCCCGGGCTGGCACACCGCGGTGCGGGTCACCGGGTCGACGGCGATGTCGCGCATCTTCTCGGTGGACAGCACAATGCCGTTGTCCAGCGCGGTCGCCCCGCCGGACAGCCCGCTGCCCGCGCCGCGGGTGACGACGGGCACGCGGTGTTCGGCGGCCCAGCGCAGCACGGTCTGCACCTCTTCGGTGCGCCGCGGCCGCACCACGGCCAGCGGCTTGCCTGCCGACGGGTCGAAGGCGCGGTCCTGGCGATAGCCTTCGGTCACGGTCGGGTCGGTGACGACCATCCCGTCGGGCAGGGCGGCGATCAAGCCGGCCACGGCATCAGAGCTCACCCGCCCGATACTAGGCCCGTCTCACGCCCCCGGGTCGCCGGCGAACTCCGGCGCGCGGTCGAGTTCGTACAGCGACGGCAGCCGGCAGGCGACCAGACCGATCAGCATGATCGGCACCGCCAGCACCAGAAACGTCACCTTCAGCCCGGCCGCGTCGGTCAGCGGACCGGCCACCAGCAAGCCCAAGGGGCCCGCCGCGTAGGTCAACCCGGTCATCACCCCGACGATGCGGCCGCGGAGCCGCTGCGGGGCCCGGGTCTGCATGGTGAAGTTGTAGATCGGCTGGATCGGCCCGTAGACCAGGCCGGTGATCGCGCACAGCACCAGGATCACCGGCAACGGCGGCAGGAACGCGATGCCGGCCGCCGCGGCGCCGAAGGTGAGGGTTGCGGTCAGCACGGCCGTGCGCCGCCGGCTGTACTTCGAGAGCACCGCGTAGCCGAGCGCGCCCACCACCCCACCGAGCCCGAGCGCCATCAACGCCCATCCCAACTGGGCGGGTTGGTGGTGGTCGGTGAAGTACTTCGGAAAGAGCACGCTCTCCATCGGCAGGTACAGCGCCGTGACGAACAGATCGATCAGGCCGAGCGTGCGGAGCACCCGCAGGTTCCAGACGAAGCGCAACCCTTCGGCGATGCCGGCCTTCCACCCGCCGGGCCGGTCCGCCGGCGCAGGACTACCGGCGCCTGTGAGCCGCAACGCCCCGATGGTCAGGAAGGACGACCCGAAACAGCCGGCCGTGATCCACATCGTGTCGACGCCGCCCACTGTGGCGATCATCAGACCGCCGATGCCCGGGCCCAGGATGTAGGCCACGTTCAGAATCGCTTCGTAGACGCTGTTGGTGCGGTCCAGCGACCAGCCCGCGCGGGTGGCGGCCTCGGGCAGCATCGACTGGCGGGCGGTGGTCCCGGCAGGGTCGAAAGCGGCTGAGAAGAAGGCCAGCACCGCCAGTTCGGCGACGTTGATCGCGTCGGTCCCGAACAGCCAAGCGGTGAGGGGCGCACCGGCGACCGCGATGCCGGAGAGCGCATCGGAGACCAAAGACACCCGGCGGCGCCCGAAGAAATCGACCGCGGCGCCGGCGATCAGTGTGGAAAGCACCAACGGCAGCGTCATGGCCGCGGCCACGATCGAGGCATCCTTGGCGCTGTCGTGATGCTGCAACGCCAGCCAGGGGAACGCGACGATCGAAATGCCGGTGCCCGTCGTCGCGAGCAGCGTCGCCACCAGGATCAGGGAGGCCGGGCCGCGGCTCGCATTACTCATGGATATCGCGGCAAAATCTAACCGCAATCCGGCGGCGGGAGCCACTGGATTTCGTGGTCCCCACCGGTGCATGCAGGATGTTCATGTGCTCGCCCACCCCCGCACCGGCCAGGCGTTCAGCTCTCCGGTCGGCGCGGGCACCGGCTGGCCGGGCGATCCCGCCACACCCCAGACCGCGGTGGCGGGCGACGCCGCCGCCGTCGGCGAGCGCGCCGCACATGCCGGCTCGATTCCCCAACTCGATGCCCTGGTCAGCGTCTGCCGGGCCTGCCCGCGGCTGGTCAGCTGGCGCGAGGAAGTCGCGGTCGTCAAACGCCGGGCCTTTGCCGACCAACCGTATTGGGGGCGCCCCGTGCCCAGTTGGGGATCGGCGCGGCCCCGACTGTTGATCGTCGGGCTGGCACCCGCGGCACACGGCGCCAACCGCACGGGGCGCATGTTCACCGGCGACCGCTCGGGCGACCAGTTGTACGCGGCGCTGTACCGGGCCGGGCTGGTGAATCAGCCGACCAGCGTCGATGCCGCGGATGGGTTGCGAACCAACAAGGTTCGCATCGTCGCGCCCGTGCGGTGCGCGCCTCCCGCCAACGCCCCCACGCCGGCGGAGCGCGACGCCTGCTGGCCCTGGCTGCAAGCCGAATGGCAGTTGGTGTCCGGCGATGTTCGCGTGGTGGTGGCGCTGGGCGGGTTCGGCTGGCAGATCGCGCTGCGGCTGCCGGGCGCCGCGACGGGGCGCAAGCCCCGCTTCGGTCATGGCGTCGTCGCCGAGCTGGCGCCCGGTGTGCGATTGCTCGGCTGCTACCACCCGAGCCAGCAAAACATGTTCACCGGTAGGTTGACACCAGCAATGCTCGACGACGTCTTCCGTGACGCAAAGGAACTGGCGGGGATCAAGTGACTTCTCATGTCTAGTGTTCTGGTGTCCGGCGCCAGCGTGGCCGGTGCCGCCACGGCCTTTTGGCTTGGACGGCATGGCTTTTCGGTGACGGTGGTCGAGCGCCATCGGGGGCCGAGGCCGGGCGGTCAGGCGATCGACGTGCGCGGGCCCGCGCTGACGGTGCTCGAGCGCATGGGCCTTCTGGGCGCCGCCCAGACACGCAGAACGCAAATCCGCGGCTCCTCGGTCGTCGACCGCGACGGCAACGAATTGTCCCGGGACACCGAGTCGACACCCACCGGTGGGCCCATCGACAGCCCCAACATCGAGCTCCTGCGCGACGACTTGGTCGAATTGCTTTACGGCGCAAGCCAATGGACGGCCGAGTACCTCTTCGACGACACCATCACCGCGGTACACGACGATGGCGCGGCGGTCAGCGTCACCTTCGAGCGCGCCGCCCCGCGCAGTTTCGACCTCGTCATCGGCGCCGACGGTTTGCACTCCAACGTGCGGCGGTTGGTGTTCGGGCCGGAAGAGGATTTCATCGAGAGGCTGGGCACGCACGCAGCGATCTTCACTGTGCCCAACTTCTTGGACCTGGATTATTGGCAGATGTGGCACTACGGCGACGCCACCATGGCTGGCGTCTACAGTGCGCGCAACAACGCCGAGGCGCGGGCCATGGTGGGTTTCATGGACACCGATCTGCGTATCGACTACCGCGACACCGCGGCCCAATTCGCCGAGCTGGAGCGGCGGATGGCCGGCGATGGCTGGGTTCGCCCGCAACTGCTGGAGTACATGCGCAGCGCGCCGGACTTCTACTTCGACGAGATGGCGCAGATCAAGATGGATCGCTGGTCGCGGGGGAGGGTGGCGCTGGTCGGTGACGCCGGATACTGCTGTTCGCCCCTGTCGGGTCAGGGCACCAGTGTCGCGCTGCTTGGCGCTTACCTCCTCGCCGGTGAGCTCAAGGCGGCCGCCGAAGGCGAGAACCTGGACTATGAAGCCGGATTCGCCAACTATCATCGCGAGTTCAGCGATTACGTCAAGCGCAACCAGTGGCTGGTCGTGGACAACATTCCCGGCGGTGCGCCGATACCGCAAGAGGTGTTCGACCGTATCGTCGCCTCGATCACGCTGAAGGACTATTGAGCCGCGTCACGGCCGACGGGAACGTTTGCGGGCCCGCACGCGTTGACGCCATCGTGCGTCTATCCGTCCTCGATCTCATCCCGGTGCGCACCGACCAGACCACCGGCCACGCGCTGGCGGCCACCGTGCAGCTGGCGCAGGCCGCCGACCGGCAGGGTTTCACCCGCTACTGGGTCGCCGAGCACCACAACATGGCTTCGGTGGGTGCCACCAGCCCGCCGGTGGTGATTGCCTACCTGGCCGCGCAGACCTCGCGACTGCGGCTGGGCTCGGGCGGTGTGATGCTGCCCAATCACGCCCCGTTGGCGGTGGCCGAGCAGTTCGCGCTGCTGGAGGCCGCCGCCCCGGGCCGGATCGACCTCGGCATCGGCCGCGCGCCCGGCTCCGATCCGGTGACGTCCTATGCGCTGCGTGGCGGCCAGGGCGATCGCGACATCGAGAACTTCCCGGAATATCTCGACGACGTGGCGGCGCTGATGAGCGCACGCGGCGTTCGGGTTCCGTTGCGCTCGGGCGATTACACGCTCAAGGCCACGCCGGCGGCAGCCGGCGAGCCGCGGCTGTGGCTGCTGGGCTCGTCGATGTATTCGGCGCATCTGGCGGCCGCCAAGGGGTTGCCGTACGTGTTCGCACATCACTTCTCCGGCAACGGAACCGAAGAGGCGCTCGAGGTCTATCGCGCTCGGTTCAGGCCCAGTGGGCTCACGGCAGAGCCGCTGACGTTTTTGACGGTTAACGCCGCGGTAGCCGAAACTCGGTCAGAGGCAACGGCATTGATGTTGCCCAACCTGCAGATGATGGCCCGGCTCCGAACGGGGCAGCCGCTCGGGCCGGTACCGCTGGTCGAGGAGGCGCAAGTGGCCGAGCTGACCGGGCCACAACAGCGGATCGTCGAAAGCGGCCTGCGACGCGCCGTTGTGGGGACGCCGGCGGAGGCCGCCGACCAGATCCGGGAACTGGCTGGCCGGTTCGGCGTCGACGAAGTCATGGTGAACCCGGTGGCCTCGGCCCGCCGCGGCACCGATCCCGCCACCGCGCCCGCGCGGGTGGCCACGCTGGAGCTGCTGGCCAAAGAGCTGTTCTAGGACCAACGAATCTCGTTGCGGCAGAGATTAATCCGGCCGACTGGCGTCGATGCGGGCCAACGCGGTGCGCAGAATCTGGCCGGTCGCCTCCCGGTCGGGATCGCGGCGCAGCAGCAGTCCCTTGGCCACCGACAGCTTGTCGCCGTTGCGGCGGGGCAGGACGTGCAGGTGGATGTGGAACACGGTCTGGAAAGCGGCGCTGCCGTCGTTGACGGCGATGTTGGTCGCATCGGCGAGTTCGGTGCTGCGCGCGGCCCGGGCGATGCGTTGGCCCAGCGTGATCATCCCGGCCAGCGTCTCGGGCGGGGTGTCGGTGAGGTCGGCGCTGTGCCGTTTGGGCACGACCAGGGTGTGGCCGCGGGTGAACGGGCGAATGTCGAGGATGGCCAGGTAGTCGTCGTCTTCGTAGATCCGGATGGCCGGGGCCTCGTCGGCGACGATCGCACAGAACACGCAGGACATGTCGCCCACGGTACTGGTTGCCGCAGGCGGCGGCGCGGGGCCGGTCGGGGGCCGCCCGATCCGATACGCTGCCGCGGTGAGCAATCTCGCCTTCGCCGGCGCGGCGGCACACGCGCGCATGCTGGCCGACGGTGAACTGGCCGCGCCGGAATTGCTCGAGCACTACCTGACGCGGATCGCGCAGTTGGACAGCCAGCTGCGTTGCTACCGCGTGGTGCTCGTCGACGAGGCTCGTCATGAGGCCGCGGTGGCCCAGGCGCGCCTGGACGCCGGCGAGCGGCTACCGCTGCTGGGCGTGCCGATCGCGATCAAAGACGACGTCGACGTCGCGGGCCAGGTGACGACCTTCGGCAGCGGCGGCCACCGGCCCGCCGTCACCTCCGATGCGGAGGTGGTGCGCCGGTTGCGCTCCGCGGGTGCGGTGATCATCGGCAAAACCAATGTGCCCGAGCTGATGATGTTGCCGTTCACGGAGTCGACGACGTTCGGAGCCACCCGTAATCCGTGGAACCTGACCCGCACCCCGGGCGGCAGTAGCGGGGGGAGCGCCGCCGCGGTCGCCGCCGGGTTGGCTTCGCTGGCATTGGGATCCGACGGCGGCGGCTCGATTCGCATCCCCTCGACCTGGTGTGGAGTTTTCGGCCTGAAGCCGCAACGCGACCGCGTGTCACTGGAACCCCACGATGACGCCTGGTACGGGCTGAGCGTCAACGGCCCGATCGCGCGAACGGTGCTCGACGCCGCCGTGTTCCTGGATGCCACGTCGACCGTGCCCGGTCCCGAAGGCGAGTTTGCCTGCGCGGCGGAGCGCAGTCCCGGCCGCTTGCGAATTGCGTTGAGCACCAAGGTTCCAACCCCACAGCCGGTCCGAGTCGGCAAGCCCGAGCTGATGGCGGTCGACCAGGCCGGTGCGTTGCTGCGCGACCTCGGCCACGACGTTGTCAGGGCCGACCCCGAATATCCGATGTCGGCGATGTTCGCCAACTATCTGCCCCGCTATTTGCGCGGCATCTGCGATGACGCGGACGCCCTGGCCCATCCGGAACGGCTGGAACCCCGCACCCGCAAGATTGCCCGCATGGGGTCGTTCTTCTCGGACCAGCGAATGGACGCCATCCGCGCGAACCAGGACGCCGTGATCGCGCGGATTCAGGCGATCTTCGACGACGTCGACGTGGTCATCACACCCGGCACCGCGACGGGCCCGTCGCGCATCGGCGCCTATCAGCGCCGCGGAGCCGTGTCGACGTTGCTGCGGGTGGGGCAATACGTTCCTTATCAGCAGGTTTGGAACCTGACCGGGCAGCCGGCGGCGGTGGTGCCGTGGGGCTTCGACCGCGACGGCCTGCCGATGTCGATCCAGCTGGTCGGCAGGCCCTACGACGAAGCGATGCTGTTGTCGCTGGCGGCGCAGATCGAAGAGGCCCGACCGTGGGCGCACCAGCAGCCACCGGTGTCATAGCGGCCTGGCTTCGCCCGGCTGCGCCGCGCTCGCGATCACACGCGGGGTTTATGGGCGGTGACCCGCTTCGCCCGGCTGCGCCGCGCTCGCGATCACACGCCAGGCCGAGAGCTTGGCGCCCGGCCCCATCACGTGGGCCGGGCTGGTCGACGGCAGGCGCTCACACCGGATCCGATCGGGCGCCCGCACCAGCCTGCGGAACAGGTCGGCGGCCTTGGCGCCGTTGAAGTACACCGCCGTGATGGCGGGACGGCGCGCGAACAGCCGGCCAAATTCGTTGACCACCAGACTGTTGGGCTCGATCGCCGAGTCGGAGCTGCCGACCCGTCGACAGGCGTGCAGCACATCCCAGAGTGCGACGCCATGGGACTGCAGCGCCGCGAGCCGCCTGTCGTACGTCGCGGCGGCAGCGAAGCCGAACAACTCACCGGTGATCGACCAGAACGCATTACGCGGATTGGCGTAGTACTGGCCGGTCGCCAGTGATTGCGCGCTGGGAAACGAGCCCAGGACCAGCGTCCTGGCGCGCTCATCGACGATCGGCGGGAATCCCCGCAACAGCGGTGTGCTCATCGCCTCACATCATGGCTTGCCCGCGTTGTACGTTGGCGACGTGCAGGACGGGGCCGACGACAACATCGACGATCTGCTCGACGGGCTCGAGGGAAGCGCACGCAGCGAACGTGCCGAACTCGTGAACTGGCTGCTGGATCAGGGCGTCACCGCCGAGGAGATCCGCGCGACCAATCCGCCCCTGCTGCTGGCCACCCGCCACCTCATCGGCGACGACGGCAGCTACGTGTCCACCCGTGAAATCAGCGAAACCCACGGCATCGACCTGGATTTGCTGCAACGCGTGCAACGCGCGATCGGCCTGGCCCGGGTCGACGACCCCGACGCGGTTGTGCACATGCGCGCCGACGGTGAATCCGCCGCCTTCGCCCAGCGGTTCGTGGAGGCGGGCCTGGATCCCGAACAGGTGGTCCTGGTGGTTCGGGTGCTCGCCGAAGGCCTTTCGCGGGCGGCTGAAGTCATGCGCTACTCGGCGCTTTCGGCGATCATGCATCCGGGAGCCAGCGAAATCGAAATCGCGAAGGGCTCAAAGGCTTTGGTGTCCGAGATCGCCCCAATGCTCGGCCCGATGATTCAGAACATGCTGTTCATGCAGCTGCGTCACATGATGGAGACCGAAGCGGTCAATGCCGCGGAGCGCGCCGCGGGCAAGCCGCTACCGGGCGCACGTCAGATCACCGTCGCCTTCGCGGACCTGGTCGACTTCACCCGGATCGGCGAGGCGGTATCGCCCGAGGAGCTGGGGCACCTGGCCAACCGGCTGGCCATCCTCGCCCGGGACATGACCGTGCCGCCGGTGCGATTCATCAAGACCATCGGTGACGCGGTGATGTTCGTCTGCCCCGACCCGCTGCCGTTGCTGGACGTCATCGTGAAACTCGTCGAAACCGTCGACACCGACAACGACTTTCCCCGGCTGCGAGCGGGATTGGCGTCCGGCATGGCGGTGAGCCGGGCCGGAGACTGGTTCGGCAGTCCGGTCAACGTGGCGAGCCGTGTCACCAACGTGGCGCGCCCGGGCACCGTGCTGGCCGCGGATTCGGTCTGGGACGTCGTCGGCGACAACGGTCAGTTCTCCGGGTCGTTCGCCGGCGCACGCCGCCTCAAGGGCATCAAGAACGAGGTGAAGCTGTTCCGCGTCCGGCGGGGCGACGGCGACTGACGACCGGGCCAAAGGAGAACACATGGGCAGGCCCGGCGCGACTACTGGGGGCGTCTGACTCCGTCTTATGCGTGTCCTACGCGGCCGGATTCCTACCCCGTGTTCCGGCACTTCGAATTGGTCGCTTCCGGGCCTGCTTCGCTATTGAAAATACGCCGTCGAACAGCCCAGATCAACGGGTTGCCACAGGGAAGCGGGTCGGCCCTCAAGCCGGCCGTTCGCTGCCGGTGAAACGCTATTCCCACCAGGTTGTAACGATGTAATTATGTAATCATGAAACCTCACCACACACATGGGCGGCGGTATGGCCGCCCCGGGGGCTGGCAGCAAGCCCAGCAGCCCGACGCCGGCGACGCCGCGGATTGGTTCGCCGGACGTCTTCCGGATGACTGGTTCGACGGCGACCCGACGGTGATCGTCGACCGCGAAGAAATCACCGTCATCGGCACGCTCCCACAACCGGCGGGCGCGGAAAGGGAAGCCAGCGAGGCCCGCGCGGCCGGGCGGGCCTCGCGATTCCGCGAAGACACGCGGTCGGAGCGAATGCGCATCGCCGACGAGGCGCAGGATCGCTATGGCCGCAAGGTTTCCTGGGGCGTGGAGGTCGCCTCTACATCAGGAAACGAGACGCCAGGCACTGAGCGAATTCTGTTCACCCACATAGCAGTACCGGTCATGACGCGGCTCAAACAACCCGAACGTCAAGTCCTGGACACGCTGGTCGATGCCGGGGTCGCACGCTCGCGGGCCGACGCTCTCGCGTGGTCGGTGAAGCTGGTCGGTGAGCACGCCGATGAGTGGCTGGCCAAGTTGCGCGGCGCGATGTCAGCGGTTGACGACCTGCGCGCAGAGGGTCCCGACCTTCGGTCGTAAACACGGCCTGAGCGCCTCGAGTGGTGGTCAGCCTTCCGGCTTCACGCTGTCGATCTTGGCGACGATCTTGTCGGCGATCTGGCCGCCCTGATCGCTGATGTGGTACCCGCACGCGTTGATGTCGACGACCACGTTGTTGGCCACGCTGAGCGCGCGCTGGCACTCCCAGCCGTCGGCAGCCTCCTGGGTGTCTATCAGCGTGATCCTGGGCGGCTCGCCCTGAACCTGGGCGAACGTCCACCGATAGGTCTTGCTCTTGTTGTTGACCGTCACGGTCTTGCCGGCGCAGCCCTTCCACTTCTCCGCGGAGTTCTCCACGAAGCTCTTGGCCTTGTCGGCGGACGGGAACAGCACCACGGCCTGGTTGACCCAGTGGTCGTAGTTATCGCCCGGCTCGGAGGACACCAGTCCGCTGACCGCCGAGTAGCCGGTGCCGGCGTACACCGGATCCTGGGTGGTGTAGAGCGCGCCCTGGCAATCGGGCGCCGAGACCGTCACCGAGGAGCTGTCCGTCGCCGTGATCGGTTTGCCCGGCTGCATCGATGACGAGCCCATCACCGTGTTGACGTCGGCCGGACCGAGCAGCAGGGCACTGAGGCGTTCGGGCCCAAGCGGGGCGGCCTGGGGTGGTTGCGGCTTCGGTCGAACGGCCAGCCAGATTCCCACCCCGCCCGCGATCACCACGAGCACCACGACGACGGCCGCGATGATCGGCCAGACATTGCGGTGCGCCTTGGGCGGAGGCTGAACCCACGGTGTCGAGCTGCTGAACTGTGGCGGGCCGCCCCAGTTGGCGTTGCCGCCTTGGTAATTGGCGTTGCCGCCTTGGTAATACGGCGGCGCAGGTTGCCCGGCGGTCCACGTCTGAACGCCCGGCGTTGGTATCGGACCGGAACTGGCGGCCGGCGGCGGGTCGAAGGGCGACGGCGGCGGGGTGTTGAAGGTGGGCTGGTACGCCGGTGGCGGCGCCGGAGTGTTGGCCCGCGCACCGTCGATGTCGGTGGTGGGCAGCGCGGATTCCTGGCTGCGGCGCAAAATGGTCGCGGCCCGGTCCTGGTCCGGGTTGCTGAGCGCTTCCCTGGCGGCCAGGGCCAGGTCACCGGCGCTGGCGTAACGGTCTTCGGGCCGCTTGGCCATGCCGCGGGCGATCACCGCGTCGAAGGCCTTGGGGACGCCCGGGCGCTGCTCGCTGGGCGCGGGGACGGGGTCCATCATGTGGGCGGAGACCAGCACCCCGGCGCTGTCGGCACGGTAGGGCGGGGATCCGGTCAGGCACTCGAACAGCACACAGGCAAGTGCGTAGATATCGGCACGGTAGGTGACCTCTGCGTCGGAAAACCGTTCCGGCGCCATGTATTTCCATGTGCCGACCGCGGTGCCGAGCTGTGTGAGCTTCTCGTCGGTGGTGGCGCTGGCGATGCCGAAGTCGACAAGGTAGGCGAAGTCGTCGCGGGTGATCAGAATGTTCTGCGGCTTGACATCGCGGTGCATCACGCCGGCAGCGTGGGCGGCGTCGAGCGCCGAGGCGATCTGGGTAATGATGGCGACCGCGCGGGGCGGGGTCAGCGGGCCGAAGCGCTTGAGCACGCTGTCCAGGTCGGTGCCCTCGACCATACGCATCTCGAGGAACATCTGACCGTCGATCTCGCCGTAGTCGTGCACCGGCACCACGTGCGGTTCCTGCAAACGACCGGCGGTGCGGGCCTCGCGTTTCAATCGTTCGCGAAACACCGGGTCTCTGCTGAAGCTTCCGGAGAGGAGTTTGACCGCGACCGTCCACTCCTTGACGGTGTGCTCGGCCTCGTAGACCTCACCCATCCCACCGCGGCCCAGCAACCGCTTCAGGTGGTAGGGGCCGAACATCGACCCCGCCCGTGAGGACTGCTCGTCACTCATTCCTCATCCTTCCAACCCGCCCTGGCCTGCCGCTCTCGGTGGAGACTTTGCGGACAGGCACATGATCGCAGCCCGTGACTGAGCAATCATGACGGTAAGCGCCCACGCCGTACCACCGCACCATAACGGGAACAATCGCCGCGCGGCTCGGCGCGGTGCGGCCTGCCGGCGTCCTACCGCGCGTCGTCGCCGTTGTCGGCGGCGATCCGGAAGGTGAATTCGCGGTCGCAGATCCGGATGCGGTCGCCGTCGCGCAGCGTCGCGGCCGAACCGATTCGCTGGTCCCGCACGTGCACGCCGTTCGAGGACCGCAGGTCCTCGATGACGTAACCGCTTCCGGTATCGACGATGACGGCGTGGTGGCGGCTGACCTTGGGGGAGTCCAGGACGATGTCGTTGTCGCCGAGCCGCCCGATCGTTGTCGACCGTTGCAGCGGATGGCTACGCCCGGACGTTTCGTGCAGGAAGGCGACCGTCTTGGTGTCGCACGTGTACTGCTCGAGCACGGTGATCGCGACCGCCGCGGTCGTCATCGCATTCTTCTTGGCATCCAGCGGTTCTTGCCGCAGGATCCGGTCGTTGAGGGCCCGCAGGTTCGGGCCTGGGTCGATTCCGAGGTCGTCGGCAAGCGACTTTTGCACGCGGCGGTAGGCCGCCAGCGCCTCGGATTGGCGGTCGGTGAGGTAGTAGGCGGTCATCAATTGGGCCCACAGCTGCTCACGGTAGGGATGCTCGGCCGTCAGGCCCTCCAGTTCCGCGATCACGGTATAGGCGCGTCCGCAGGCGATTTCGGCCTCGGCCTGTGCCGTGTGGGCCAGGATCTTCTCCTCCGCGAGCGACGCGGCGAAGGCGTCGACGAACCGGAAGTCGTCCAGGTCCTCGAGCACCGGGCCGCGCCATTCGGCCAGCGCGGCCGACAGGTGCCGGCCGGCCTGTTCGAAGCGGCCCGCGGCCGCCGCGTGCACACCGGCGGTCTTTTCGGCGATGAAGCGGCCGACATCGCATGCGTCCTCGCCGATGTTGAGCCGATAACCGGGCGGTGCCGCGACCAGAGTCGTCCGCGGGTCGACGCCGGCGCCGGTGAGCAGCCTGCGCAGGTTGGACACGTAGGAGTGAATGCCGGCCCGCGCGCCCGAGGGCGGCGACTCGTCCCACAGCGCGCCGATGAGCCGGTCGACGCCGACCGGGTTGTTGCGGTTGATCAGCAGCATGGCCAGCACCGCCCGCTGTTTGGGCGTGCCCAGCGGCACCAACGCACCGTCAACGCTCATCTGCACCGGCCCGAGCAGACCGAAGGTCAGACGTTGGTCGGCCATCGCGCCTACCAGCCTTTCCGCGTCCGCGGCGTGGGATGCCGTGAGGTCACACTTGTGATTGTGACGTCACATGGGCGGCTTCGTTGACAATCCCGGCAACCCGGCGCGCTCCGCGGCTGAAAAGTGTTCGTACCCAATTGGACCCGTCTGGCTAGGCCTGGGTCATCGCGTAATACGCTCCGCGCCGGGCCAGCAACTCGGTGTGGTTGCCCTGTTCGACAATGCGGCCTGCCTCGACCACCACGATTCGGTCCGCATCGCGGATCGTCGAAAGGCGGTGCGCGATAATGAAACTCGTGCGATCGCGGCGCAGTTCGCGCATCGCGCGCTGGATGAGGGCTTCGGTGCGCGTATCGACCGAGCTGGTGGCCTCGTCGAGGATCAGCAACTGTGGGCGGGCGAGAAAGGCGCGTGCGATGGTGATGAGTTGCTTCTCGCCGGCGCTCACGTTGCCGCCGTCGCCGCTGATCCGGGTCTGGTAGCCGGCCGGCAACGTCCGCACGAAGCGGTCGACGTAGGCGGCTCTGGCGGCGTCGAGGACCTCGTCTTCACCGGCGTCGGGACGTCCGTAGGCGATGTTCTGCGCGATGGTGCCTTCGAACAGCCAGGTGTCCTGCAGCACCATGCCGATTCGCGACCGCAGCGACTGGCGGTCCATCGCGGTGATGTCGACCCCGTCGAGCCGGATCTGGCCGGCGTCGACGTCGTAGAACCGCATCAGCAGGTTCACCAGTGTGGTCTTGCCCGCTCCGGTTGGCCCGACGATCGCCACCGTGCTGCCCGGCTCGGCCACCATCGACAGGTCTTCGATCACCGGTGTGCCCGGCCGGTAGCCGAAGGACACATGGGCGAACTCGACGCGGCCGGCGGGTCGCGGCGCGGTGCCGGCAGGGCCGGGCGGGTTGGCGGGCGCGGGATCCGGCGGCTCCTCGGGTTCGTCGAGCAGCGCGAAAACGCGTTCCGCGCTGGCGGCCCCGGACTGTAGGGTGTTGTACATCCCGGCCAGCTGGCTCAGCGGTGAGTTGAATTGCCGCACATACTGAATGAACGCCTGGATGTTGCCCAGGGTGATATGGCCGGTGGCCACCTGCAGGCCGCCCACCACGGCGACGGCGACGTAACCGAGGTTACCGATGAACGTCGTCGCCGGTGCCACCATCCCGGAGGCGAATTGGGCACCGAAGCTGGCGTGGTAGACGTCGGCGTTGAGGGCGCGGAACTGTTCGCGCGCGGCCGCCTGGTGGCCGAACGTCGTGACCACCGTGAATCCGCTGTAGGTCTCCTCGATGTGCGCGTTGAGGCGTCCGATGCTGCTCCACTGGGCGGCGAACAGCCGCTGTGAGCGTCGCGCGATCGCCCGCGTCGCCAACAACGACAATGGCACCGTCAACACGGTGATCACCACCAGCAGCGGCGAGATGGACAGCATCATCGCCAGCACCGCGACCACGGTCAGAACCGCCGTGAGCAGCTGGCTTATCGTCATCGAGAGCGACGACAGGATGTTGTCGATGTCGTTGGTGACCCGGCTCAGGAGCTCACCACGCTGGCGGCCGTCGAAGTAGGACAACGGCAATCGGTGGATCTTGTCCTCGACATCGGAACGCAGCGCCATCATGGTGCGCTGCACGGTGACGTTGAGTAGCCGGGCCTGCGCCCAAATCAGCAGCGCGGATACGAGATAGAGGGCCAGCGCCAACGCCAGCGTTCGTGCGACCGCCCCGAAATCCACGCCCCGGCCGGGTACCACATTCATCCCGGACAGCAAGTCGGCGAAGGTGTCGGCGCCGCGGCCGCGTTCGGCGGCGACGGCCTGCGCCTTGGTGATTCCAGCGGGGAGCCGGCGCCCGATCACCCCGTCGAACAGCAAATCGGTGGCATGCCCCAGGATCCGCGGAACGATCACCCCGATCGCCGTGCCGGTGAGGCCCAGAGCGATCACCGCGAGGCACAGCCGCCGTTGCGGCGCAAGCTGTTTCACCAGACGGGCGGCCGTGCCCCAGAAGTCACGCGAACCGGTGACGGGGGCGGCCCGAGCGGCCGTGACGGTCGCGCGGGTCACCGCGAGCCTCCGACTCGCCCCGATCGCGCGACGCCGACCGACTGCGAGTCGGCGAATTCGGCGTAGGTGGCACACTCGGCCAGCAGCGATTCGTGTGTGCCCGCGCCCACCAGGTTCCCGTTGTCGATCACGATCACCTGGTCGGCTTTGGCTGTGATCGAAATGCGTTGTGTGACAATGATAACGGTGGCTTGGCCGGAAATCTCCCGCAGCGAGGCGCGGACCCGGGCGTCGGTGCGCGCGTCGAGCGCGGCGAACGAGTCGTCGAACAAGTAGATGGCCGGGCGGCGGATCACCGCCCGCGCGATGGCGAGTCGTTGCCGCTGTCCGCCGGAGAAGTTGCTACCGCCCTGGGCGACGCGCATGTGCAGCCCGTCGTCGTGGGCTCGTACGAAATCGTCTGCGGCGGCCACCCGTAACGCGTCCCACATCTGTTCGTCGGTGACCGTCTGGTGTGGCGCGGCGCCGTACCGCAGGTTGTCGGCGACCGTTCCGGAAAAGAGGTAGCCGCGCTGGGGGACCAGACCGATCGCCGACCACAACCGCTCGGTCCGGTAGTCGCGGACGTCGATGCCGTCGACCGAGACGATGCCGCCCGTCACGTCGTAGAGCCGGCATATCAACGAGACCAGCGTCGACTTCCCCGACCCGGTGCCGCCGACGATGGCGGTGGTGGTTCCGGGCCGCGCGGTCAGTGAAATATTTTGCAGCACTGGCCGATCGGCGCCCGGATAGGTGAATGTCGCGCCGTCCAATCGAACCGTACCGGTGATCTCACCACGTGGGGACCGCGGGTTGGGCGGGTCGGTGACGGCGGGGCGGGTGGTGAGCACCTCGGTGATCCGTTCGGCGCAGACGGAGGCACGGGGCAACACCACCAGCGTCATCGTCGCCATCAGCACCGCCATCAGGATTTGGGTGAAATAGGCCAGGAAGGCGGTCAACGAGCCGACTTGCATCTGGCCTCGGTCGATGCGCAATCCGCCGAACCAGATCAGCGCGACGCTGGACACATTGATGGTCAGCGTGGTCACCGGCAGCATCAACGCTTGCCAGTTGCCCGCGGTCAGCGCGGTCTTCGACAGGGCGGTATTGGCGCGGGCGAAGCGGTCACGCTCGAAGCCTTCCCGGGCGAACGCCCGGACAACCCGCACGCCGGCCAGCTGGTCACGCATCACCCGGTTGATGCCGTCGATCAGGCCTTGCATTCGGCGGAACAGGGGCAGCATGTGTGACATCACCCAGTAGTTGGCCACCGCCATGATCGGCACGCTGACCAGCAGCAGCCACGTCAGCGCGGCCTCCTGGCGGATGGCCATGAAGATCCCGCCAAGGCACATGATCGGTCCCGTCACCAGAACGGTGCCCGTTATCTGAACCAGGTACTGGATCTGCCGCACGTCGTTGGTGCTGCGCGTCAGCAGCGTCGGCGCTCCGAAGTGGGCGGTCTCGCGCTCGGAGAAGGTGGTGACGTGTTCGAATATCGCGGCCCGCAGGTCGCGTCCGAAACCCATACCGGTGCGCGAGCCGAAATAGACCGCCCCGACCGAGCACAACACCTGTAGAGCGGTGACCCCGAGCATCACCATGCCCAGCCGGACGATCGTGGTGGTGTCGCCCTTGGCCACGCCCTCGTCGATGATGGCGGCGTTGACCGTCGGCAGATACAGCGACGCGAGGCTGCTGATCAGCTGCAGCGCCATCAGCACCGCCACCAGCCGTCGGTACGGCGCGATGTACTGGCGCAGCAGTGCCAGGAGCATGGGGTAACTGTCGCATACCGCCCGCCCGGCCGTCCCCGGCGACCGCCGGCGGTCACCGTCGCCACCGCACTTGTTTGCAACCGAAAATTACCTGCTCAGGCGCGTCGGTGGTTGACCCGCTGGGCTGCCGCTACAGTGCATCGTGTGGACCAGCAGCGGGGGCGACGGAAGCAGCGCAGCGGTGCGGCGTAACGCGAGGGCGCTGGCTCTCGCAGCGTCGGCGTTGACGATCCTGGTTCCGGCGGCCGCGGGTTGCTCGGATTCCGGCGACAACAAGCCGGGGGCGACGGCGTCGTCGACGCCGCAGAACGGCCGGGGCAGCCACGGTGCGATGTTCCCGCAGTGCGGGGGCATCAGCGACCAGACCGTAGCGGAGCTCACCAAGGTGACCGGACTGATCAACACCGCGCGCAACTCCGTCGGGTGTCAGTGGCTCGCGGGTGGCGGCATCCTCGGGCCGCACTTCTCGTTCTCCTGGTATCGCGGTAGCCCCATCGGCCGCGAGCGCAAGACCGAGGAACTCTCCCGCGCCAGCGTCGACGACATCAACATCGACGGCCACGGCGGTTTCATCGCCGTCGGCAACGAACCCAACCTGGGTGACTCGCTGTGCGAGGTGGGCATCCAGTTCCAGGACGACTTTATTGAATGGTCAATCAGTTTCAGTCAGAAGCCGTTCCCGCCGCCGTGCGACATCGCGAAGGAACTGGCTCGTCAGTCGATTGCGAACTCGAAATGACGACCTCGATGCCCGCCGGATCGCGCAGAAGGACGGCCCGCATTGTCGCGGCGGTCGTGATCGCGGCGCTGCTGGTGTTGACGGGCTGTTCCCGCTCTATCGGCGGCAACGCGGTCAAGGCGGGTGGCAATGTGCCCCGCAACAACAACTCTCAGCAGCAGTATCCGAATTTGCTCAAGGAGTGCGAAGTCTTGACCAGCGACATTCTGGCCAAGACCGTGGGCGCCGACCCGCTCGACATCCAGAGCACGTTCGTCGGTGCGATCTGTCGCTGGCAGGCTGCCAACCCGGCCGGCCTCATCGACATCACCCGGTTCTGGTTCGAGCAGGGCAGCCTCAGCAACGAGCGCAAGGTCGCCGAATTCCTGAAGTACAAGATCGAGACCCGTTCGATCGCCGGCATCGACTCGATCGTGATGCGTCCCGACGACGCGAACGGCGCGTGCGGCGTGGCCAGCGATGCCGCCGGGGTGGTCGGATGGTGGATCAACCCGCAGGCGCCGGGCATCGACGCGTGCGGACAGGCGATCAAGCTGATGGAGCTGACGCTGGCCACCAACTCGTAGCGGCTCGCCGGCAACGACCAGCTGCGCCGGCCAACGTCAGCGCGGCACCTCGAAGCCGATCAGCGTCGCCGCCCCCAGTTCGAGCTGCTTCCAGGCGCACGGCACGGTGAGTACCGCGATCGCCGACGTCGGAAACTTGACCGAAATTCGTTCGGCCGCAGCGATGTTCGTATCTGCGGTGCCGCTGAGCCCCAGCGCCAGGGTGGACATCGTCGGCTCGTGTCCGATGACGAGCAGCGTGCTGACGTCGTCGCCGGTGTTGTTGATCTCGTCGATCACCGCGCCCGGGGTGGCGGCATAGATGCGCTCGCTGAACCGCGTTGGCGCATCGACACGGGTGCGCAGCAGCGTCTCCCGGGTGCGCGTCGCCGTGGAGCACAGCACGCCGTCGACGGTGGGCGCGTGGGCGCGCAACCAGTCGCCGGCGAGACCGGCCTGCCGAATGCCGCGCGGCGCCAACGGCCGATCATGGTCGGCGACACCGGGCGGGTAGTCGGACTTCGCGTGCCGCATCAACAGCAAGGTGTGCTGATCAGTCACGAGAAGTCAGAGTAGTCAGTGCGGCGGCATGTGTGCTACGCCGCGTGGCCGTCGCCGCCATCGTGTTCGTCGTCGTCTTCGTGGTGGAGGAGTTTTTCGGGGTGGTGGAAGGTGTTGGTGCGGGGTTGGCCGCGCTCGAGGTGCGGGGGTGGGATCCATTCGG